>JAISNE010000333.1 GCA_031276375.1 Accumulibacter sp. | reverse complement strand
CGGCAACTGGCGCGGCGGAACTACCGGCGGGCCTACGTTCTGCCCAATTCGGCAAAGTCGGCGCTGCTGCCGTTCTTCGCCGGGATACCCGAACGCATTGGCTTTACCGGGGAGGCGCGCTACGGGCTGATCAACCGGCGGCACACGCTCGATGAACAGGCCCTGCCGCGGATGGTCGAACGCTTCGCCCAGCTCGCGCAGGCGCCTGGCTCACCGCTCGAACGGCCGGTCGAGCATCCGCGCCTCGTGTCGAACGCGGAACAGCGGGCGGAAACCCTGAGCGCGCTTGGGGCAGGGCATCCGCGTCGCGTCGCGGTATTTTGCCCCGGCGCCGAGTACGGTCCGGCCAAGCGCTGGCCGGCGCGCCATTTCGCCACGCTGGCCGATGCGCTGGCCGAACGCGGGTATGCCGTCTGGCTGCTCGGCTCGCCCAGGGAGCGGGCGGCGGGCGATGAGATCGTCAACCGGGCCGGGCGGGCGAAACCGCGCAATTTCTGCGGCGAAACCACCCTCGCGCAGGCCATCGACCTCATTGCCGCCGCCGATTTCATCGTCTGCAACGACTCCGGCCTGATGCACGTTGCCGCCGCGCTGGACAGGCCGCTGGTGGCGGTGTACGGATCGTCGTCGCCCGTTTTCACCCCGCCCTTGTCCGGACGGGCGACGATCCTCGGCCTCGATCTCGATTGCAGTCCCTGCTTCAAGCGAGAATGTCCGTTCGGGCATCTCGACTGCCTGAACAAACTCGAACCATGGCGCGTGCTGGACGCCTGTCTGGCCGCCCGCGCGGACGGAGACGCCTGATGACCCCTCTTTTTTACACCACGGCCGAGGACGCCGAGGAAGCTTTCTACGAAGCGATCAGCCAGGTCAACCTGGACGCCCTGATGGCCGTCTGGTCGGATGACGACGAGATCGTCTGCATCCATCCGACCGGCCATCGCCTGGACGGCCATGCGGCGATCCGCGAGAGCTGGCGCGCCATCTTCGAAAGCAATCCGCGTTTTTCCATGCGCATCCACAGCAAGGTGCGCTGGGAAAGCGCCCTGATTTCGGTGCATTGCGTGGTCGAAACCTTGTATCTGCAGAAGGATCGGACGACGCACGGCCCCATGTTGAGCACCAACGTCTTCGCTCGCGGAGCGAACGGCTGGCGCCTGGTTTCGCGCCACTCCTCGGCGGCGATACAGGCCCCCGAAAACGGTGAGGAGAATGCGTCCGGCGGACACCGGCATACCCTGCATTGAATCGGGGCAAGATCGCGCCGCTCCTCGAACGGGAAGGCGCGCAAGTCTCCGCCAGGATTCTCGGGGCTTCAAGCCGTATGCCAGAGGCAGGCAAGCGGCTGCTTCGACGCGGGCAAAAAAAAATCCCGAGCCAGTGTGGCTCGGGATATGAATCCCATCGTTGCGATGGGTCAGGGAGGGTAAAACATTGTCAGCTGGGGACGCTGAAAAAACGGCTTCAGTATAGGGATCGGCCATTCGCGTGTCTGTTGGCCTTGTTTTGCCTTTGCGTGACGGAGTGTAATCGGACGGGCGCACGCTTCAGGCTATTTTTTCACGCAACGCCTCCAGCATCGGACGGCATACCACACCAGCGCGCAAGGGACTGCGATCAACAACGCTTTGAGCAGGCTCAGATGCCCTTCGCTCAACAGATCCCATGCCAGAATTCCGACGAAAATGCTCATGCCCTCGGCGAGAGGAAATTTCGTCGACCGGAAGGGCTGGGATCTCAAGCTTGTTTTTCCCCGGTCGACTTCGCGGTGGCGATACAATCCGAGCCGGTCGGGCGGTGCGGAAAGCCCCGGTACGGCACGTCCTTGGCACAAGAAGAAAGGAGTTGAAAGCACGGGAGCATGCCAGAGTTCTCCGTTGGGCTTATCAATGTGGGCGTGAGGATAGTCAACTTGGGGACGGCTGTCTTTGGCGCTTTCGTCAGGGTTGTGTAACGCTGTGTAACATTGGCCAGCTCAGCGTGAGACGCGCGCCGCCAATCGGCGAATCCTCGGCGAAGGCCGTGCCGCCATGCTGTTCCAGGACCAGCCGCACGATGGCCAGACCCAGGCCGTGTCCGCCGGTCCGGTCGCGCGAGCGGTCGATGCGGGTAAACGCGGTGAACACGCGCTGGCGCTCTTCGGGCGGGATACCGACGCCATCGTCGTCGACGTGCACGCGGATGTTCTTGCCCACGACCTCCGCGCTGACCACGATTCTTTTCCGGGTGTATTTCAGGGCATTGCGCAACAGGTTGATCACGGCGTAAGGCATGCTTTTCAGATCGAGCTCGACGTGTTGTTGCGGCGGCAATGCGCTGGTATCGATCGAAAGCTCGATGTGCCGCGAGAGGATGCGCAGCGAATTGACTTCCTCGGCCAGCCATGTGGCGAATTCGACGGATGTCAGGTGCGGTTCCGGCTGTTCGCGCTCGAAACGCGAATACGCCAGGCTGGATTCGATCAGTTCGTCCAGCTCGTCGAGATCCTCCTCCATCATTCGCCACAGGCGTTCGCGTTCTTCCTTTTTCGGGGTTTCCGCGAGCATTTCAAGGGCAAAACGCATGCGCGCGATCGGTGTGCGCAATTCGTGCGAAATGGCGCTGGACAATTCCTTCTGCGTGGCGATCAGGCGCTGGATGCGTTCGGCCATGCCGTTCATCGTGTCGGTCAGCAAGTCGAACGCGTTATTCTTCGCCTGCGGCGCGCGCCGCTCGAAATGTCCCTCGCCAAGCGCCCACGCCGTCTTGCGCAAAGCTTCGAGATCGCGCCAGACGGGACGCACCCAGAGCCAGACGGCAACCGCCACGAACAGGCCGATCAGGCTCCACGTCAGCAGCCGGATGCGCAGATCGAAAGGCATGGCGCGCGGCCGTTTCGAGTTGGCGTCGGGGGTAAAGGGGCCAACGACCAGAATCTGCGGCGTCTGCTTCAACCGGTGGTAGATGATTTCGCCGTCGGAATCGACCACCAGTTCACCGGCGTCGAGCCTCTCGGCCTGCTTCGGCTTGAGCTTGAGCGACCAGCGATCGACGATGTTCAGCCGGTAGGAGAATTGCGTGTCGAGTTCCTTGATGAGCGTCGACCATTCCGAGCGCGGTTCCTGGAACAACGCGTCCTCGATCAACATCACCGTACCGCGCATGAAACGGCTGGTGTAGTCGTCGGTGATGCCCTTGAGCGCCGACGAGATGACGAAGTCGGCGACGAAGGCGACGACCACGAACGAGCCCATCACCAGCAGGTAAAAGCTCAGGAACAGCCGCGACAGGCTATAACTGCCGCGCCACGGGGCGTGTTTGTAGCCGCCGAAAACGTTGAGCAGGCTGCTGCCGTCGCCGCCGCCGTTATTGCCAGTCATGTTTGCTGAACAGGTAGCCCTTGCCGCGCACGGTCTTGATGCGCGTCGGGTTTTCCGGATCATCGCCGAGCTTGCGGCGCAGCCGGGAAATACGCGCGTCGATCGACCGGTCGAGCCCGTCGAAGCCGATACCGCGCAGCTGCTGCAAGAGATCGTCGCGCGACAGGATGTTTCCGGCATGAAGGGCCAGCAGCCAGAGCAGGTCGAATTCGGCGGTGGTCAGATCGATCGTCTCGTCGCCAAGATAAGAACTGCGCGTCGCCTGGCTGATACGGAAATTGCCGAAGGAAAGTTCCGCCGCCTCATTGCCCTGGTCATGGTCATCCGCGCCGCCATACATGGCGGGCGTCCTGCGCAGCAAGGCCTTGATGCGCGCCAGCAGCAAGCGTGGCTGGACAGGCTTGGCCAGATAATCGTCGGCGCCCAGCTCAAGCCCGAGAATCTGGTCGAGATCCTCGTCGCGCGCGGTGAGCATCAGGATCACGCCCTTGTATCTGGCGCGTACCGAGCGGCAGACCTCGAAGCCATCCTTGCCCGGCAGCATGATGTCCAGGATCACCAGATCCGGATCGTCGGCCAGGATGCGCGTTTCCGCGGTATCTCCACGCGCCTCGAT
>JAISNE010000315.1 GCA_031276375.1 Accumulibacter sp. | reverse complement strand
ACAAAAATGCATTCAACCGGACAGATGAGCTCGCATTGATGTTCGGTGTAATGTCCGACACATTCGGTGCAAAGCTCCGGGTCGATCTCGAAGATCTCCGGTCCCTGAGTGATGGCGCCGTTCGGGCATTCCGCCTCGCAGACGTCGCAGTTGATGCACTCATCGGTAATCATCAAAGCCATTATGCTTGTCTCATGTAATGTCAATCGGGACTGGTCAGGCTGGAATCGGCGCGAACTGGTAGGCCGCGGCCAGCAATCCGCCCACGGCGGCGAACGGCGGCAAGACGAATATCGGGCGTTCCGGATAACGGCGCCAGTGACGCAGCAGCCGTCGCGCGAGCGAAAGGCTCCAGATCAGTCCGGTCAGCAGGCCGGTCAGCCGCAACCAGGGCAGGATGCTCCAGGCGTCGACGCCGTTGCTCGCCAGGATGGACAGCGAATATTCCATGGCGCCCAGCGCCAGTCCGATGCCGGCCAGCGGAATCAGGGCATAGGCCAGCGCGCCGGCCAGTTTTTTCTGTCCACGCGCGGCGAGCAGCAAGCCGGCGCCGACCAGCGCGCCCAGCGCAAGCGTCATGCCGACGATACTCGCCAGGGCGGCGATGGCGTCGATCAGATCGCTCCGCGCGCCTCCGTGCGCGAATAGCCAGCGCGAGGCCTCGGTCTGCCAGAAAGCCGCTTCCCCAAGCCAATGCCGCAGTATTGCCGACAGTTGCCGGTGCCACGGACCGCCGGACCAATGCGCCACCGCATAAAGCAAGCCGATCAGCACGAACAGGATGCCGGCCACTTCCCATCCCCGTACTTCGTCCGGCTCCAGCGCGGCGATTTCTTCTCCCGGCGCGCGCCAGGACAGGGCGACCGCTTGACGATGGCCGCTGCAACGGCCGCACATGTTGCATTTTTCATTGCTTTTCAGACGGCGCACGTCGAGTAGCGGCGGACAATCCACCCCGCTTGGCGCGGGCCTGGGCGCCGCGTCCCAGACGACCCGGTCGACCTTGAAGTGCAGCACGGCGCAGCGCGCCAGCAGCGAGAAGATGCTGGCTCCGGGGCAAACGAAACGGCACCAGACCCGCTTGCCGCGGCCAAAGATCAATCCTGTGCAGAGTGACAGCAGCGAGGTTCCGCCGATGATGAGCAAGGTCGCCGACGCCGAACGGAAAGCGTCGATCAGATGCTCGTAAAGGGTGATGAGGGAAAAAAGCAGCAAGGGTAAAGCCGGCTTTCGCAACCAGCCTGGCACTTTCAGACCTCGCCCGTGACGACTGGCGAATTCGGTGATCGTGCCGTCCGGGCACAGCAGGCCGCACCAGAATTGGCCAAGGATCAGCATGCTCAGGATCACGCTCGGCCACCACACTCCCCAGAAAAGTGCTTCCGTGAAACGAGCCAGACTGGCGAACACGCCCGCGCGCGCGTCGGCTTCCGGCAGACAGGCCGGAGTCACCAACAGGAAAAGATAAACCGCGACGATACCCCATTGCAGCTTGCGGATTCGATCCTGCCGGCGCTGCAACATGTCTCCGAACGCCTTGATGCGCTCCGGCGCGAAAACGCCGCCGCCGTTGCGTTGGGGAAAGACGATGACCTGCTCGCGTTCCACGCGCTCTCCGGATTCAATGGTTCGCTTGCCAGGCATTCACGATGCGTTGCGCCGCCTTGCGCACATCGAGATCGGGATCGCATGTCGCCAGCCTTTGCAGTTCCGGCAACACGGATCTATCGCCGACCGCTTCCAGGGCGTTCGCCGCCTCCTTGCGCAGATTGCTCATCGCGTGATCGAGCGCCTTCGACAGTGCTGGAACGGCCGCCCGCGCCTTGAGCAATCCCAGGGCATTGGCGGCCTTGAGGCGAACTTGCCAATACTCGTCCAGTAAAAGTGCTTCGATCAACCCTTCGGCGCTGGCCGGATCGAGCAGTTTGCCGAGCGTGACCGCCGCCGCCTCGCGCACTTCCCAGTCCGTGTCCCGCAACGCGCCCAGCAATGCCTTGCGCGCGACGGGCCTGGCATCGGCTTCCGCGAAACCAAGCGCGCCAGCCGCCGCCCGGCGTACTTCCGGCGACGGGTCGGTGATTCGCCCGGCAATCGCCGCGATGGCCCGCGCATCGCGCAAATACGCCAGCACGCCGATGGCCTCGCGCCGCACCAGGGACAGCGGTTCGTCCAGCGCGGCAATCGCCGGCGCCAGCGCCGCCGGCTCGCGCAATTTGCGCAGGCCGCTCAGGATCGCCGCGCGCGACACGCCTTCGGAGGACGCCAATGCCCTCACCAACGAAGCTCCGCCCTCGCCATCGCGCAATTCGGCCAAGGACAACGCCGCCGCCTGACGCACCTCGGCGTCCGCGTCGTCCAAAAGCGCCAGCAGGCTTTCCACCGCCGGAAGCGCGCCGATGCCTTCGAGCGCCCGTGCCGCCTCCAGCCGCACCTCGGCGGACGGGTCGCGCGACGCGCGCAGGTAAACGGCAAGCCCTTCGCTGTCGAATTCGTCGTTCACCTCGCGCACCGCGATTCTGCGAACCGCCGGATCTTCGTCGGCAAGCCGCGCGCTCAGCAGGGGAGGAAGCTCGAAATCCAGTTTTGCATCGACCATGACTTCAGCGCACCAGGTAAGGCATCTCGACGCGAATCGCCTTGGTCGGACAATCCTGCTGGCATGGCAGGCAATACCAGCACTCGTCATAGGTCATCACGATCCTTCCGTTCTGGTCGAGTTTCAGGATGTCGGTCGGACAGACATCGATGCAGGTGCGGCATCCCTTGCCGGCGATGCATTTGTCGTAATCGACGATGATCGATACAGCGAAATTCTGGTCGTTCTTGGTCAGACTCATGTCGATGTTCCTTGGACACGCGAAGTTTCAAAGCGCAACTCGTTGTAAGCGTTCCTTTCGGCGTCGCCGATTGGCACGAGATAATCGGGGACCGGGCGGGTAAACAATTCGGGAGTCCCTTCCGATGTCTTGCGCATTTCGACGAAACAGTTCCAGCGGATGTCATCGCGCTCGGGGAAATCGGTTCGGTAGTGATACAGCCCCCAGCGGCTTTCGGTGCGGTACAGCGAAGCCAGCGCGGCCAGTTCGGCGCAATCGAGAATGGCGAAAACCTCCATGGCGCGCATCAGTTCATGCGGGTTCTCGGCCTTGACATGCTGAAGATCCTCACGGATTTCCGCAAAACGTCTGAGGCCAATTTCCATCTTGCGCGTGACCTTGGGCGGTTGCAGATAATCATTGACCAAGCGCCGCAGCTTGTACTCGACCTTGCTGGCCTGCAGGCCGTTTTGCCGCAGGAGCGGGGCCAGGATGCGCGCGCGCTCGCGTTCGACCTGCTCCGCGTCATGATCCGGGAACGCCAGTCCGTCCAGATAATCGACCGCGTCCTCGCCGGCGATCTGCCCGAACACCATCGCGCCGAGCATATAGTTGTGCGCCACGTTGCACAAATCGCCCGCCGCGTAGAGACCGGGCACCGTCGTGCGCGCATGTTCGTCCACCCACACGCCCGAAGCACTGTGACCGCCGCACAACCCGATTTCGGAGATATACATTTCGACGAGGTCGTTCCGGTAATCGGTACCGCGTCCCTTGTGGAACAGCCCGCGCGAAGGCCGCTCGGTGATATGCAATACCTTTTCGATGCGCGTGACGGTCTCGTCGGCAAGGTGATCGAGCTTGAGGAAAACCGGGCCGTTGCCGCTTTCCAGCTCGCGCCAGAACTCGAACATCATCTGGCCGCTCCAGTAATCGCTTTTGATGAAGCGTTCCCCACGGGCATTGACCGTGTAGCCGCCGAAGGGGCCGGTCACGTAGGCGCAGGCCGGACCGTTGTAGTCCTTGATCAGCGGATTGATTTGAAAGCATTCCAGCCCGGACAGTTCCGCTCCCGCATGGTAGGCCATGCTATAACCGTCGCCCGCGTTATTCGGGTTTTCGTAAGTACCGAACAGATAACCCGACGCCGGCAGGCCCAAACGCCCCGCCGCGCCGGTACACAACACCACCGCGCGCGCGCGCACCACCACGAGATCTCCGGAACGCGAGTCGAGCGCGACGGTTCCAGCGATGCGGCCGTCCTTTCCGGTCAACAGGCGCGTGGCGGTCAAACGGTTGGAAATCTCGACGCCAAGGCGCTTGAGCTGGCGAAAAATCACCTTCTTGACGTTGTATCCTTCTGGCATGGGCAGGACATAAGAGCCCAGGTGATGGACTTTCTTGACCGCATAATCGCCGGTTTCGTCCTTCTCGAACTTGACGCCCCAGTCGTCGAGCTCACGGATCATTTCGTAGCTGCGCGCGGCATAAGCCATTATCGTGCGCTGATTCACGATGCCGTCGTTGGCGATGGTGATTTCCCGAACATATTGTTCCGGCGTGGCATAACCGGGAATGATGGCGTTATTCACGCTGTCCATCCCCTCGGTGATCGCGCCGCTGCGCTTCACATTGGCCTTGTCCAGCAGCAGCACCCTGAGATCGGGCGCCTTGGCCTTGGCCTTGATCGCGGCTATCGGCCCGGCGGTGCCGCCACCGATCACCAGAATGTCAACCTCGATGTTTTTGGTTTCCATTAACCTCGTCCCATTCCATTAGGGGTTCGATACGCCATCGCTATCGGCCGCGACTGGCGCGCAGCTGATAGCGAAAAGCATTGTTCCGGTAGTACAGATATTCGAAATCGATGGGTTCTCCGGCGGTGGTCCAGGTCAGGCGTTCGCAGCGCAGGATCGGCGCGCCGATGGAGACACCGAGTTGCGCGGCAAGAACGGCATCGGCGGATACGGCATCGACCATCAGGTCGGCATATGCCAAGGGCGTGGCATAATCGTTTTCGATAATCAGGAAAATATCCCGTTTGACCAGATCCTCGCGCGCCAGACGCTCGCCGAGAACACGCCGCACGTAGGTCACATCAAACGAAACAGGATTGCCGTCGGCGTAACGTGTGCGGCGTATCTCGATCAGCGGGCTGCCGTCGGAAACTTGCAGGCGCGCGGCCACGTCCGGCGGGGCGGCGATGGGGGCGAAACTCACCACCCGATTGGTGACCGTGATTCCCAGGTTCTGCATGGCCTCGCCGAAACCCTGGAGACGTTCGCTTTTCTGGAATGGACGTGGTTTTGCCACGAAAGCGCCTTTCCCGGCGACCTTGAAGATCAGTTGTTCGTTCTCCAGATCGCTCAAGGCCCGGCGCACCGTGATGCGGCTGGCCTTGTAAAGCCTGCCCAATTCACTTTCCGACGGGATGCGCTCGTGTTGTCTCAGGTTGCCGTTGCAAATCTCTTCGCGCAACGCATCCTTGATCTGGGCATAAAGCGGCCAGGGGCGTTGTTCGCGGGACGCCGGAGGCCACTGTTGATAATCGGTCATGGCAAGTTACTCCCCAGAGAGATTTCCAGGAGGCCCACAGGCTAACGTATGGTTTCCGGCATTAGAACGAAGTTATTTCGATATTGATATGCCCTGTCATGACAGGTGGTCGCGCTACTTTTGCGTATCCCCTGAAGATGTTTTTTACCAAACCCGATGTCCGCGGACAATACGGTTCATGGCGGGTCATTGCAAAACCAGGCGCGCCGATGACTGCCGCCACGACAAGCGTTTCATGGAGAGACTGAATACAAGTTGCCGCCAAACCATCGTGATAAAACAAATGACTGAAATCTTGACACGTCAGACTGGAATATTGACGGCCTATTGAGCGAACCTGGTATCAGGCCATGCTTTCATGCGTCTCCCTCGCTTTTTTTAAGACGAGGCGGTCAAAATACCCGTCATTCCCGCGCAAGCTTAGAATCCAGAAAAGGCGGCGGACGGCTGGATTCCCGCCTGCGCGGGAATGACGGGCACGGGGGGGAACAGC
The DNA here is from genome assembly GCA_031276375.1 of Accumulibacter sp. Classification (GTDB taxonomy): domain Bacteria; phylum Pseudomonadota; class Gammaproteobacteria; order Burkholderiales; family Rhodocyclaceae; genus Propionivibrio. The sequence continues at coordinate 2,846 of JAISNE010000315.1, read as the reverse complement.
GCGCATCGGTTGGCGTGAAACAATCGGAAATTGGCTTTCCCTTTCCTCTCCCGGAAATGCTCTCCTCTGTTTGCCATGGCAGACTCTCAAACCTTCCCTCTTTTCATGAATTCTTCATGAATTTGAGGGGAAACATCAGACTCTGTCCTCTGCCCCTCATCCCGCGCCGTCGGGTTTACAGGACAGACTCCAGGAAAGCGCCGCCGCCATCGGCCAGCGGATCCGCCACGCCCACCAAGCCGATCGACCCTTCGGCTCCCGCCGCGTCTCCAGGCGCGAATATCTCATCGGCGGTCCATTCCGCCGTCGACTCTCGCTGGGCCAGCAGGAACATAGCCATGATGTGCGGGGGGAGATTGATGGCGGGGGCGCCCTCGGTCAGCGATTTCACAACCTCCCACAGGTCTTCTATGCTCCCAATATCATTAAAGCCCGTCCCCCGGAATGTTTCGATGACTTCCGCGCCTCTGGCGCCCGTCGCCGTGTAAAAATTGGGGATGATGATGGTGCTATCGTCCGGGGAATCGGGGTCAAGCGTGACGACAAGACTGTTTTCGACCCGTTTGAGGGTGAGGGCTGCGTACAAATCCCTAACGAGTGACTCCAGATCGTTGATGTATCCGGCGTCGGAATCGAGATCGCCGCCGCCGGCAGCGTCGATCAGATCTTCCGCAACACCGGGGATCGCGCCGAGCGCGGCGTCCTTTTTGCCGGCGCCGGGATCGTCGATCGTGGCGAGCCACGCCCTGGCGATGGCGACCGCGCCGTCACCGACATACGCATTGCTCGCTTCCGGATGGTTCTTCAGGTAGCTGGTGAATTCGTTCGCCGCGGCCACCTTGTTGTTGATGATGGCTCCGTCCTGGGAGGCGGCATTGGCGCCCATCAGGATTCGATAGGCGACGGTGCCGATGGTGTTGACGCCGTCGGTGATCGATTTGACCCAATGCTCAAGTCCATCGCCGTCCGGCTGGCGGGCAAACAGATTGAGATAAACGCTGGTCACGACTTCGACAGGACTGGCGCCTGGGTAGAGGTTCTCGAATTCGGGAGACGCCACGATCTGGTTACACAAGCTTTCCGCGTCTCCCGAAAACTCCGTCGTGGCGTAGTCGAAGCCGGTTACGTCCGCCGGACGATTGAACAGCGCGATATAGACTTCTTGTACCTCTTGTGGTGTCAGTGCCATGAGTCGAACTTCTTGTGGTTGAAGCTCGCGGTCGGCGCCAGGAAAGTGTGGAATGATTGTCAGTCCCATGAGTCGAACTCCTTGTGGTTGAAACAGCACGAAAAACAGACAAGATCGCAAAGGCGCGTGAAATCACGCGGTCGGAGGCCGGGGTTTCCCCTTGGATGATAGAGTCACCCCGATGATTTGAAACATGAAACGCAAGCATGGAAGCGATGGAACCGGCTTTTCGCCGACAAAACGTCGAAGGAGCCAAGCCCTGCCCACGGAAGAAATTGTAAATCGAATGTTGAGGAATTGCTTGGGTTCATTGCGTGCTGAAAGGCGGGCTTCCGGGTTCGCTGCCAAATTTGGTTCAACAGGCCGCCGATACGCAAGTCCGACGTGTCGGGATTCCGGTCATTTTTTGGCGTGTCACGAGGGTTTGACCGCGCCGTCATTGCTCGGGCGGCGTGGCAATCCAGAGGACAGATGACAGATGACCGAAGACAGTCATATTTGCGGCGCACAGCGCCGGTAATCGACTGTCCTCTGTCTTCCGTCATCTGTCCTCTGTCCGCATGGGTTGGGTGAGCTTGCGAACCCCAACATCAAATGGCTTACCCGCTTTGCGTTGGGGTTTGCTTTGCTCGCTCCAACCCATGCGGGCTATTTCTTTGGCCGCGCATATTGGTAATATGGTCCCCCATATCGTAAAAGATGGAACCTCATCCATGAAGACCACCGTTGAAATTCCATCCGGTCTTTTTGCCGAAGCAAAGCGTTATGCTAAAGCCGAGCACACGACATTGAAGGCGCTCGTCGAGATGGGACTACGCCGCGTGCTGGCGGACGAGAAGAACAAACCGGCGTTCAAGCTGCGGGATGAGAGCGTCGGGGGCCATGGCCTGACGCCGGAATTCCGGAATGCCTCATGGGAGCATATTCGCGACGCCGTCTACGGACGGCGTGATGCATGATTGCGCTGGACACCAACCTGCTGGTATACATGCACCGTAGAGACTCTCCTTTTCATGCCGCCGCAAAACGGACTGTCTCCCTGCTGGCCGAAGGCAAGGCAAACTGGGCCATCCCTTGGCCTTGCCTGCATGAATTCTTCGCCATCGTGACCCATCCGCGTGTGTTTTCGCCGCCGAGCATGGTGGATGAGGCCATCGCCCAGATCGATGCCTGGATGGAATCGCCCACGCTGCCTCTATTGTCGGAAGACGAAACGCATTGGCCGCGCCTGCGCGACCTGATCGGCAAGGCAAAACTGCAAGGCCCGATGGTGCATGATGTCCGCATTGCCGCTTTGTGTCTCTCGCACGGTATCCATGAACTATGGAGTGCCGACCGGGATTTCAGCCGCTTCCCCGCCTTGCGTGTGCGTAACCCGCTGATTTGATCGGCAACGGAAAGAAGCAAGCATCATCGCGACCGGTTCCCCGGCCTCGTATTTTTATCGTGACGACCTTGTCATACGAAGTCCATCACGCCCCAGGCGTTTTGCTTCCAGATACTCTCCGTATAGCAATTCCATTATAAATTAACCCTAATTAACTCAGTGAGGTAAGCCCCCGGCTTTGCCGGGGGACTCACCGAGGTTTGACCTATACGACGGTCGAGGTAAATCTCTGATCGCTACCAAGCGCGATTCAGATAACACGGCATTGAG
>JAISNE010000134.1 GCA_031276375.1 Accumulibacter sp. | reverse complement strand
GGACGCAGCCAAGGCGATTATTCTCATGACCCGGAATGATTGACGAATTGACGATACGATGGCCGAACCGGAAGCTGCCCTGCCCGTCTCCGGCAAACGCCCGGAGACAATGAATGCTTCCCAGAATATCGCAAATTCCATCGCTTCGGCTCTGACTTTATTCCGTTTCCCGGCGATGCGCGGACGAAACGCGGATTGGGCGGCCGGCGCCCAGGTGAATTCGATGGAGCCGCCGCCGTCCGGAAATGGAATTACCCGGAGCCGCGTGCTACATTGACGCCTTCTCCCGTGGACAGCCGTCGTGCGGATGCGGCGCGTTCCACGAAATTTCGACTTCGCCGGCCTGCCTCCAGATGATTACCGAACGAATCCGGGAAGCGCTTCAGCGCATCGAACGCCATTCCCGCCGCGACCCAGGCGCGCGCGGATTGGCCGCGCGCGCCGCGCCGGGCATGCTCGCGCCGGCCGCCGAAGCGCTGGCGACGGGCGCGCGCGCGATCATCGTCACCGGGTTTTGCATCCGCTCGGAACGGATCGGCGAAACCGACGGCCCGCCGGGCGCGCTGGCGCTGGCCGGCGCATTGCGTTTGCTGGGCATGGACGTCGTTCTGCTGACCGACGAGTACAGCGCGCCGCTGCTGGCGGCGGGAGCGAAAATCGGCGAAAGCGGCGCGCCGGCGATTCTCCCAGGGTCATCGCAGCAAGACGCCGACGACGCCATCGACGCGCTCCTGAGCGCCTTCGCGCCGACCCACGTCGTCGCCATCGAACGTCCCGGCAATGCGCTCGACGGCCATCGTTATTCCATGCGCGGCGAGATTCTCGACGACCTCGTCGTCTCGGCCGATCGCCTGTTCACGTCTTCCGGAAAACGCAGCTACACGACCCTGGCCATCGGCGACGGCGGCAACGAGCTGGGCCTCGGCGGCCTGCGCCAGGCGCTCGGCGAATACGTCGAACATGGCCGGACGATCTTCTGCGCCACGCCGGCGGACCACGTGATTCCCGCCGGCATCTCGAACTGGGGCGCCTACGCGCTGGCGGCGGCGCTCTCCCTGCTCGCCGGCAAACGGCTGATCCGCGCGCCGCGGCACGAGCGCGCGGTGCTCGCGGCGATGGTCGCGGCGGGCGCCGTGGATGGCTGCACGAAGCGGCGCGAACTCTCGGTGGACGGACTGGCCTGGGACGACTACGCCGGCACGCTCGAAGCCATTTACCGCGAAACCCGCGCCGCGCTGGCGGAGCGTTGACGCCCCCGCTTCGCCGCTGTCTCGCCGCCGCATCCTCCTCCGGTACATTCTTCCCGGAGGGGAGAAAAGGAAAGGAGAGTGGTGACCTTCGGCGCCTTCTCTACAGATTATCCATGATGGAATTGCTGTAGCGTCAGACATCGATTTTCAACGGCGTCCCCGTTTCAATTAGAATCCCGATTCACCGCGTTAACCACGGCGGGCATGGCGAAGAGACAGAAAAACCCTTGAAGAACCCATGAACCTTTTGATCGATTTCCTCCGCGCTTCCGTATCTTCATGGCCAGGAAGGTTTTTCCCCCCGTGTCCGCCGGGTCCGTCGCGGTTGATCGCTTTCATGTCACCCGGCCGGAAATGAACACCATGCGAATCACCCTCGCCCGTCCCGACGACTGGCATCTGCACCTGCGCGACGGACAAGCGTTGCGCGCCGTTCTGCCGTACAGCGCGCGCCAGTTCGCCCGCGCCGTCATCATGCCCAACCTGCGTCCGCCGGTCACCACGGTCGCCGCCGCCGGCGATTACCGGCGGCGCATTCTGGAGGCATTGCCGGACGAAGCGCGTTTCGAGCCGCTGATGACGCTCTACCTCACCGACGACACTTCGGCCGACGAGATTCGGCGCGCCGTCGACAGCGGCTTCGTCAAGGCGGTCAAACTCTATCCCGCCGGCGCGACGACTCATTCTGACGCCGGAGTCACCGACCTCGACCGATGCGATGCGGCGCTGGCCGAAATGGAAAGAGCGGGACTGCCGCTGCTGGCGCATGGCGAGGTCACCGACCCGGCGATCGATCTCTTCGACCGCGAGCGCGTGTTCATCGAAACGGTGCTGCAACCGCTGCTCGCAAGACGCCCCGGCCTGCGCGTGGTGTTCGAGCACATCACCACGAAAGAGGCCGCCGAATTCGTCGCCTCGGCGGGGGAAAACGTCGCGGCGACGATCACCGCGCATCATCTGCTGTACAACCGCAACGCGCTCTTTGCCGGCGGCGTGCGGCCGCACTACTATTGTCTGCCGGTGCTGAAGCGCGAGACGCACCGCCGGGCGCTGCTGCGAGCGGCGACTTCGGGCAGCCGGAAATTCTTCCTCGGCACCGATTCGGCGCCGCACGCGCGCCGCGCGAAGGAAACCGCTTGCGGATGCGCCGGATGTTTTACCGCCTTGTCGGCGCTCGAACTGTACGCCGAAGCCTTCGAGCAGGCGGGGGCGCTGGACCGGCTGGAAGCTTTCGCCAGCTTCAACGGCGCCGATTTTTACCGCCTGCCGCGCAACCAGGGATCGCTGACCCTGGAAAAAAGGACATGGACGCTGCCGGCGAGCCTGCCTTACACTGACGGCGATGAACTGACGCCTCTGCGCGCCGGCGAGCCGATTTCATGGAAACTTCTTGCGTGATGTCACACGCTCGGATAAAGGGAGAATCATCGTGCGCCCGCTCAGCCTAGTCCCCTTGCTTTTATTGCCGTTGCTGGCCGCCTGCACGGATCAGCGCGCCACCTTCGAGATCAACGGCGGCGCGCATTCCCTGACCCTGATCAAGATAACCACGCTGCCCTGGGCAAAAAGAGCCGCCTATTCCGTGGTGGCTTCGCGCATGCCCGATTGCGCGCGCCGGCATGCCATGCCGGACGCGGGCCTGCGCGCCAGATTCGAGGTTTTCTCGCCGGGCAACGACGCCTGGATTCTCCGGCAGGCCAGCCGCATGTACGTGGTCGAGACACGAACCTGCGAAGGCTTCGCCAGGCTCGACGCCGAGCCGGAGGGAGGTCTGGGGACGTTGATGGGAACGTTCGAGACGCGCGGCGGCAACCTGGTGTTCGTGCCCGCGCCCGGTTCAGAGGACAGAAAACCGAAGACAGAGGACAGTCAGTGACCGGCGCTTCGCGCCGGGACGCTGATCCGCGGACGGCGCGCCTGTCGGGCCAGGGCCGGGACTGGAGAAAGGGGAAAGCGTTTTACGAAAAGCGGCTTACACCTGGAACCAGCAAGGGAAATTCCGATCCCGTTCGCCCAGCGATATTTCGTCGACCTGCCCTCCCATTCCTCCCGAAAAGCCCGACAGCAGGGGTCTCGTCGCTTCTCCTCGCGGGCAAAGTCCGTCCAGTATCTTGCCGCAGATATGTTCGATATTTTTTTGCTGGTCGTTGCACGAAGCGTATCCTGCGGCCAGATGTTCCTGGAAAAAAGCCGTAGACGTATAGAAAAAACGGGTATCGCACAGGCCGGTGATTCTGCCTTTGTGATACAGAGGCCAAAACAGGCCATGCAGGCGATGACGTTCAATAATAGCGCTTATGCTTTGAAAATTCCGGCAGAAAAATTTACCGGTACATTTGAAAAAGCATTCTTCTTGCGCGAGCAGACGGGAATTCTCGATGGCAATCTCGATGAGATTCCCCTCGGCGTACCCTTTCCCCAA
>JAISNE010000040.1 GCA_031276375.1 Accumulibacter sp. | reverse complement strand
GCGCGGGCGTCCCGCCCGCCATACGAGCCACAAGCTCGCGTACCAGTCATTTTTGGCGTATCACGATGGTATGACCGCAACTTGGCATGAAACAACTTGGCATGAAACAACTTGGCATGAAACGAACTCCGGCAGGAAATTTCCCCCGTCGGGGGATCGATTGGCAAGCGAGGCGCAAGCTCTTCCATGACGTGTCGCCCGCGCGCGGGCGTGGAGGGCGTGGATCGAAACATGACTTTATTTTACGCGCATGCCGGGGAGCGCTCCAGCGTCCGGGGCGAGCAGGAAAATGCCCGGCGTCGCGCCCGTCGCGTCGGAGGCGGCGAGGATCATCCCCTCGGAAACGCCGAAGCGCATCTTGCGCGGCGCGAGATTGGCGACCATCACCGTCAGGCGGCCGATCAGCCGCGCCGGATCGTAGGCCGACTTGATGCCGGCGAAGACCTGGCGCGGTTTCTCCTCGCCGATGTCGAGCGACAGGCGGAGCAGTTTCTCGGCGCCTTCGACGAGGCCGGCGTCGACGATCCGCGCGACCTTCAGTTCCACCTTCATGAACTCGCCGATGTCGATGAGCGCCGCCTCGGCGCGGACGGGCGCCGCCGCCGTCCGCTCTTCCTGCTTTTCCTCGTGCTTTTCCCCATTTTTTGCCGCCGGCTCCTCGGCGGCCGGCGAGAGCGACTCCTTGTTTGCTTCGATGAGCGTGGCGATCAGCCTGGGATCGATGCGCGTCATCAGATGGCTATAGGCGTCGATCGCGTGCCCCGCGGGCAGCGCCGCCGCCGTGTCGTCCCAGGAAAGCGGCGCGATGCCGAGGAAGGACTCGACGGCCTCGGCCACCTTGGGCAGCACCGGCTTGAGGTACAGCGTGAGCAGGCGGAAGGCTTCGATGGCCTGCGAACAGGCGGCGTGCAGTTCGGCTTCCTGGCCCGCCCGCTTGGCCAGTTCCCACGGTTTCCGGTCATTGACGAAGACGTTGGCCGTATCGGCCAGCGCCATGATCTCGCGCAGGGCGCGACCGAATTCGCGCTGCTCGTAGGCTTCGGCGATGCGCGCGGAAGCCTCGCGCAGGGGCTTCTGCCATTCGGCCTCCGATGCCGCGAGCCGGCCGCCGAATTTCTTGCCGATGAAGCCGGCGCAGCGGCTGGCGATGTTGACGTACTTGCCGACCAGATCGGCGTTGACCCGGGCGACGAAATCCTCCAGGTTGAGGTCGATGTCCTCCATCGAGCTGTTCAGCTTGGCGGCGTAGTAATAGCGCAGCCATTCCGGATCGAGGCCGGTTTTCAGATAGCTTTCGGCGGTGATGAAAGTGCCGCGCGACTTGCTCATCTTGACGCCGTCGACGGTCAGGAAACCGTGCGCGAAGATGCCGCTCGGCGTGCGCAGACCGGCGTGTTCCAGCATGGCCGGCCAGAACAGCGCATGGAAATAGAGAATGTCCTTGCCGATGAAGTGGTACATCTCGGTTTGAGTGTCGGACCTGAAATACTCGTCGAAATCGATGCCGCGTTTGCCGCACAGGTTCTTGAACGAACCCATGTAGCCGATCGGCGCGTCGACCCAGACGTAAAAATACTTGCCCGGCGCGTCGGGAATCTCGAAGCCGAAATACGGCGCGTCGCGCGAAATGTCCCAATCGGTCAGCTTGTTCTCGCCCTCGGCGCCGAGCCATTCCTGCATCTTGTTGGCCGCCTCCGGCTGCAACCGACCCGGCAGGCGCGTCCAGCGGCGCAGGAAACGCTGGCAGCGATCGCCCGAAAGCTTGAAAAAATAATGGTCGGAATGGCGCAACTCCGGCCGCGCGCCCGAAATCGCCGAATACGGATTCTTCAATTCGTTTGGCGTATAGGCCGCCCCGCAGGACTCGCAGTTGTCGCCGTACTGATCCTTCGCGCCACACTTCGGGCATTCGCCCTTGATGAAGCGGTCGGGCAGGAAAAGCTGCTTGACCGGATCGTAATATTGCTCGATGCCGCGCTTCTCGATCAACCCGTTCTCCTTGAGGCGGGCATGGATCAGATTGCAGTATTCCTGCGTTTCCGGCGAGTGCGTGGTATGGAAATTGTCGAAAGCGACGTGGAAGCCGGCAAAGTCCCGGGCATGCTCGCCGTGCGCGCGTTCGATCAGCGCCTCCGGCGTAACGCCGTCCTGCTCCGCGCGCAGCATGATCGGCGTGCCGTGCGTATCGTCGGCGCAGACGTACCAGCAGTCGGCGACCTTGTCCTTCGGCTGCATCTTCTGGAAACGAACCCAGATGTCGGTCTGAATGTATTCGACCAGATGGCCCAGATGGATGGCGCCGTTGGCGTAGGGCAGCGCCGAGGTGACGAGGATTTTGCGGGGCATGGAAAGCGATCCTTGGTTCTGTTCGTTTGGTCGGCCGCGAGGGTTCGCGGCAAAGCGCACATTCTATCAGCCCGCCGGCTTCGAGCCGGCGGTTTCGGTGGAATTGTCGGTTCGGAGGACAGAGGACGAAAGACAGAAGACAGTAATTCTTGCGGCGCGAAGCGCCGGTAACTCAGTGAGGTAAGCCCCGGCTTTGCCGGGGGTATTTGACTTCCGGGCGATCCCGTCCGATCCGCCATCGCCGCGACCGTTCTTGGCGCGGAGTGTATGATGCGGCTTTCTCCTTGTTTTCACGCGGGTTTTTCTTTCTTTCATCGAAAAAAATTCCGGTTGGAAACCTCCCCCTTCAGGGGGATAATCGGGGCTTGGGAGGGGCATAAGTTCTTCCATGCCGAGTCGCCCGGTCACGGGCGTGAATTGAAACTTTTCCGGGTAGACCATGACCGACCTTCTTTTCTTGCGCGGGGCGCCCGCTTTTTCCGTTTTCCGTTTGCGGGGCTT
>JAISNE010000317.1 GCA_031276375.1 Accumulibacter sp. | reverse complement strand
ACGATCTTCCCCTTGTCCATGAAGATCACGTGATCGGCGACCTCGCGCGCGAAATCCATTTCGTGGGTCACGACGATCATGGTGATGCCCTCGCGCGCCAGTTCTTTCATGACCAGCAGCACCTCTTCCACCAGTTCCGGGTCGAGCGCGCTCGTGGGTTCGTCGAAGAGCATGATTTTCGGCTTCATGGCCAGCGCGCGGGCTATCGCCACGCGTTGTTGCTGGCCGCCGGACAATTCCTTGGGATAGGCGTCCTTCTTCTCGGCAAGCCCAACCCTGTCCAGCAGACTCATGGCCAGTTCGCGGGCTTCGCTCCGGGGCATCTTTCTGACCATGACCGGCGCTTCCATCACGTTTTCCAGCACGGTCATGTGTGGAAACAGGTTGAAACGCTGGAATACCATGCCGATATTCATGCGCAGCCGCTGCAAATCGGATTTGCTCCACATGTTCTTCTGCTGAAAGAAAATGGAACCGGACTGGATCGGCTCCAGGTAGTTGATGCAGCGCAGCACGGTGCTTTTCCCCGATCCGCTCGGACCGATGATGACGACCTTTTCTCCCTCGGCAACGTTCAGATTGAAATCCCTGAGCACCTCGACATCGCCGAAACTCTTGTGCAGGCCGACGAGTTCAAGAATGTATTTATTCATTGCCGGGCCGTCCTTTTTTCAAGGCGCGCGGCAATCACCATGAAAATGGAATTCAGCGCGAGGTAAAGCAGGGCCACCACCGTATAGACCTCGAACGATCTGAAAGTGCTGCTGATGATCTGTTCGCCGGTGCGCACGAGTTCCGTGATGGTGACGAGCGAGGTAATCGATGAATTCTTCAGGGTCATGATGAATTGATTGACCAGCGGCGGTATGCAAATCCTGACCGCCTGCGGCCCGACGATCCGCCGCATTACAAGAGCGTAATTCATTCCCAGCGAAACGGCCGCCTCCGTCTGGCCCTTGTCCACCGCCTGGATTCCGCTGCGGATGATCTCCGCGATATAGGCCCCGGTATTCAAGGCCAGGCCGAATACGCCGGCGGTCACGCTGTCCAGGCGGATTCCGAGTTGCGGCAGGCCGAAATACAAAATGAATAACTGCACCAGGAACGGCGTGCCCCGGATGATCCAGACATAGAAAAAAGCGCCTGTTCTCAGCAGGAAATTGTCGGACAGCCGGCACAGCGCGCCGATAACGCCAAAGAGCATGCCGAGAAGAAGCGACATGACCGCGACCTGGAGCGTGACGAGGCACCCTTCCAGCAAAAGCGGCATTTTTTGAAAAACAACCGAATAATCGAGTTCCATGGTCTGGATATAAGCTGACGGATTCGTGAAGACTCCGTGCCGATCAAGGCAATTTCGCGGCTGGCGCGTTCGAAGGACGGCCCGGAAAATTCCAGGCCGTCCGGCGGAATATCGGAATATGTCAATTACCGACGATCCATTTTTTGTAGAGCGCGTCACCCTTGCCGTTGGCCTTTATTTCCGCCAGCACGGAATCGACCAGGGCTATCAGATCGTCGTCGCCCTTGCGCACGGCGATACCCAGTTCGGCCTTGGTGAAAGGTTCGCCGACGATCGTCAGGTTCGGGTAAACCTTGTTCAGCTCAAGCTGATTCAGCAAATCGTTGACCGCGGCGTCAATACGCCCATTGGCCAGATCCATCGCGTAATCGACGGTTTCCCTGTAGGACTTGATGGTGAATTTGCCGCCTTCCTTGAGCAGCCCCTCGGCGACGTGTTCGCTGGTGGCGCCGGCCTTTACGCCGACGACGAGCCCATCCAGATCCTTTGCGCTCTTGACTTTCGCATTGTCCTTCCTGACGACGAGCACCATGCCGGTCGACATGTAGGGCGTGGCGAAATCGACGACTTCCCGGCGCGCGTCGGTGATGTACATGGCGGCTATGACAATGTCCGCGCGTCCGTTCTGTAGCGACGGGATAAGGCTTTGAAACTGCATGTCCTGCGCTTCCAGGGGCACGCCGATCTTCTCCGCGATCAGTTCGGACAGGTCGATATCGTAGCCAACGATTTTGTTGCTCTTTTCGTCACGATACTCGAACGGGCGATAATTGCCCGTGGCCAGCCTGAGTTTCCCGTTTTTCCTGATCCGTTCGATCGCCGTGCCGGCGGCGCGAGCCGTTCCCGGAAAAGAGGCGGCCACGGTCATGAAAGCAAACGCCAACAAAAGAAAAAGAATGACCCCGAAAGTTCTGTCAAAGGGGCGCCGCGCGGTATTTCCTTCCATTTGTCCTACTCCTTGTGAGATGAAAAAGCGTTGTTTCCAAGATGTCGCAAGAAGTATGCCAAGCGTAATGGACAAATATCGTTTCAACATGCCGGCGCATGGCGGAAGCGCGCTGGAAAGCGGTTCAGGACAGTGGCGGATGTTCCGGAACACGAATCCACGGCACTATAAGAAGGCGCGGCCGCGCTTCCTTATGGTGCAAAAAGGCGAAGGCCGATGTCCCTGTTTTTTTGGCCGCGCCCGGAAGTGGATGCGGTGGAAAGCCGCCGCAATCGTCGCGGGGGAAACCGGCGCGCGCGGATGTTCCTTGTAGTGCTTCCTCATCCCCAGGCCCGCGTTGCGCTTTGCGACCCGAAGACGAAAATGGCCGCGGCCACATGCGCCACGAAGCCGAACAGGCTGGCGATGAGCACGGCTTCGCCCAAGCGCGGGGACAAGACCAGCGAGAAGAAGGCGGTGAAACCGCTGGCCAGCGCGTAGCCGCCCAACAGCGCCGCCGGCGCGCGAGGCGATGGGAAGCGGCGAGGCGCGAAAGACCGGAACGTTCTTCATGCGACGTTTCACCGTCCACAACACCAAGCCCGCGGCGATCATCACGCAATAGCCTGCGCCGTTCGTGCCGCGCCGGCCCGCCGCGGAGGTCTTCCAATCGGGAAAACACTTGAGGCATATCCGTCTCCTGGCAAAAGTGTAGGCGATAGCCCTGAAAAACCGCGGCGCTTGCCATTTGCTTCCTGGCGCCTATGTTAAACTCCGGTGGAAACAAACCGGCCGTCAGGCCTTGATCGGCGCTCATATTTCCAACCTTGTAAGGACATTACGATGAAAAACCCTTGTGCCATTTTTTGGGGGAAAACGCAGTCATTCGGTGCTTTGCTGTTTTTGCTGTCCGTTTTTTACACGCCGCCATCACT
>JAISNE010000227.1 GCA_031276375.1 Accumulibacter sp. | reverse complement strand
TGAAACCACGCCCCGCACGCGCGCAAGCGTTTGAGCAGCGCCACGTCGGAAACATCGGCCAGACCGCCCGCCCGCGCACGTACCACGGTCTCGCGCAACGAACAACCCTCCGCCAGGTGAATCAGCAAGACGCGCAGCAAGGTCTCTACACTCGAAAAGCCGCGAAGCCGACGCACCGCTCCCAATTCCACCGCCTTGCGCTCCCATTGCGCGGGAAGCAGGGCGGTCACCACGCTCCAGTCCTGTTCTATACTGGCTACCCCTCCAGCCCCCTTCCTTCTCCGTCTGTATCCTCCTGATCGAACTCCTCTTCCATGACAGCACTCCTCCCTCCGCAATGGCGATCAGTGTAGCAGGAAAATTCTTTATATGTTAGCGCTTATGGGGGTCAGGGGTCAGGGTCTTTCCCCTCCCCCGCCTGCGGAGGAGGATACCCGACAGGGCAGGAGAGGGCCGGCGGTTTCGTGGCAATGAACGTTCGAGCAGGCTGAACCGCCGTTTGGTTTTCAGAAGACAGAAGACAGTCGATTACCGGCGCTACGCGCCGCAATATGACTGTCTTCGGTCATCTGTCTTCTTTTATGGAATTCAGCGAGCGTCTTGCTCTTGATGTGATCTTCATCACGCAATTTCTTGATGAATTCGGGAGAAAACTTATTCTTGCTCATGCCGCCGTCCTTCGCAAGCGTCCTGATTAGGAGCCGCGCCATCCGGGTAGGACTGCCCGGCTTTCGCCCTCGGGGATCAGCCGAAAGCTAGGCGCGGCAAAGCTTTGTCAATTAGGCCGCATTGCCTCGCAACGGGATCACGCTGGCCCCGGCCTTGAGTTGATCCAGAAAATCCGCCCATTCCTGCATCATTTTTTTCTTTGCTCCAAGTATTGCGCGTGGTCATATACGCCACGTATGCCACGCGTTTTGTGCCCCAGGGCAACCTCTATCACGTCGGCGGGATAGCCCTGTTCGTTGAGTAGCGAGGACGCAACGTGACGGAAACCATGTCCGCAGATTTCGCACCTTGTGTCGAATCCCAAGCGTCGGATGGCGGCATTTACGGCGGCATCGGACATGGGGCGTGTTTTGTCTCGATGCCCCATGAAAACGAATTCACAGTCTCGGGTCAGCGAATGCAATTCCATCAAGATTTCCACCGCTTGGCGCGGCAAGGGAATCGTGAGCCGGCGGGGTTCCTCGCTTGGCTTCGCCTTGCTGATTGTAAAAGACCATTCTCCCGCCGAAAGATCAAATTCCGACCATCGCGCATTCCTCTGCTCCCCAGGACGGCAAAACAACATGGGCACAAGCCGGAGCGCGGCATGGACAACGTAACTTCCCGCGAAGCCATCCATGGCCCGCAAGTATTCGCCCAGCTTGACAAGCGATACTCCCCCTGTGCGTTCGTCCTCGAAATGGGCAAAGTGCTTTTTCGGTGGGGTGGTTTCCAGCAATTGCACGCCCCACCCGCGTAGATTAGAACACGGATTGAGCGTGAAACGAGGCGGCTTCAGACCGTTGGTAATATCCTGGTTCTTGGCGTCTTCCGTGATGACGTATTTGAAAATGGCATCCAAATCACCCAATACCCGATGCGCGGTTTCTTTCGCGCCGCGCGATTGGATGCGCCCGCAAGTCTTAAAAATATCGTGCGGTTTCACGTCCGCAACCGGCATTCCGCCCAGCCAGGGCAGCACATCTTTTATCAATCGCCCGCGAATTTTTTCGACGTTTGACGGAACTTTATCGAGCTTCCATGCATTGAACCATGACCACGCGGCTTTTTCAAAAGTTTCCAGCCCGCGATCCTGTTCTGCCCGCGCCGCCATCTTCTGCGCCTTCTTGACCGCGCCTGGATCGGTGCCAGCAGCAAGCAACTTCCGCGCTTCGTCACGCCGCTCCCTGGCCTCCTTCAAGCTGACGGACGGGTATGCGCCAAAAGACAGCCGCTTCTCCTTGCCTTCGATGCGGTACTTGAGTCGCCACAGCTTGCTCCCGGACGGAGAGATTTCCACATACAGCCCCCCGCCATCGAACAAGCGAACGGGTTTGTCAGCGGGCTTCGCTGCGCGGATCGTGGTATCGGCCAGGGGCATGGTGGCATCCTTTTTTGGGGAGCATGGGATATGCCCCTGATAATGCCCCCCAATGCCCCCAGATGCAATGTATGCTATCGGATGCGTCCGGACAAGAAAAAGCCAGGAAACCGCTCTACTACTGGGTTTTCCGGGCTGTATCGGATGGGGCTTTGGTGGGCGGTACTGGGATCGAACCAGTGACCCCTGCCGTGTGAAGGCAGTGCTCTACCGCTGAGCTAACCGCCCGATGGAAGTGGCGGATTACACCATAAGCTGGCGGACAGGTCAAATTCCGGCAAGTATTTTCCCCCTCGGTTCAAAACCCCGCATGGAAACAATTCTTTACAAATAACTGCGTGCCAGAATCGCCTGCATTGCCTGTTGAGTGGAAAATGAATGCCATCCATTGCCGGTTATCTGAAAATATTGAAAGGATTGCGATGAAAAAACAGTTGATCGTTACCGCCGCGCTTTTCCTGCTCGGTCTGGTTGCCGTCGACGATGCTTTCGCCGACAGGGGCCGCGGCCGGGGTCATGGCTGGAGAGGACACAGTCATGGCCGGATAGGCGTCGGCGTCGTCATTGGGGCGCCGTTCTGGAACCCGTGGTATCACCCGGCTTATTATCCGGTTTACTATCCGCCGGTCATTATCGAACGCCAGCCGCCCGTGTATATCGAGCAGTCGCCTCCGGCGGAAAGCGCGCCGCGAACCGGGTATGCGGGGTATTGGTACTACTGTCAGTCGCCGGGAGGGTATTATCCTGAAGTCCGGGAATGTCCCACGGGCTGGGTGAAGGTCCCGCCGCGTCCTTGAAGTGAGAGAAGCCATGAAACCATTGCAAGTTGCCATCGGATTGGCCGCTATTCTGATCGCCGGGGGATGCGCCACCTATCCCACGGGACCGAGCGCCCTGGCGCTGCCCGGCACGGGGAAGACGTTCGATCAATTCCGCTTCGACGATGGTGAATGCCAGCGTTATGCGTTCCAGCAGATCGGCGGTCAGACCGCTGAAAAGTCCGCGGAGGAATCCGCCGTGCGCAGCGCCGCCATCGGCGCCGCCGTTGGCGCTGTCGCGGGCGCCGCGATTGGCGGCAGCGACGGCGCGGGCGTCGGCGCCGGCACGGGTCTGCTCATCGGTTCGGTTGCCGGGGCGGACGCGAGCCAGCGTTCGGCCTACGGCAGTCAACGGCGCTACGACAATGCCTATATCCAGTGCATGTACGCTCGTGGTCACAAAGTCCCGGTGCCGGCGGGAATGGCCCGGTTGATGCGACAGCAGGCGCCCGCCCCCTCCCCGGCCCACGCGCCGCCGCCCGCCATGGACGCCAAGACGATCCCCGAGCCGCCGCGGGGAAACCCGCCTCCGCCCCCACCGGATTCCTCTCCTTGATGATGTGCAAGAGCTTCTGAGCTGTCCGTATCCGTGGCGCGCGATCTGTCCGGTCGTCATAGTTCCCCGAAGGATGTGATAAATGAGACAGGCGGAGTTGTCGCATCCCGGACGATTCGATCCGGGCGGATAGAGGAATATCCGGGGGTGAGAAGCGTCCCACATGTGCATGATGGCGTCCATAGGGGTTTTGCTGCCCAAGGGCGGTCTGGGGCAGGTGTTCGTTGTAGAGCTGGCCATAGCGGGGCAGGGTTTGTTCAAGGTCTTCGCCGCTCATGAAACGATGGGTCTTCAGGATGTCCGCGGCGGCCATTGAAGCGTTCGACCATTCCGTTCGCGGGAACCGCTCGAAGCCCGTCCGGTTTCGTCGTTCGCCGAATTTCCGCGTTTCACGCATGGCCTTTCACTCCAGCCGCGTATCCAGCCCCTGTTCCGCCAGTTCGGCGGCGCGCAGCACCGCGCGCGCCTTGTTCTGGGTCTCCTGCCATTCCAGTTCGGGCTGTGAATCGGCGACGATTCCGCCGCCGGCCTGCACGTGCAGTTGCCCGTCCTTGAGCAGCGCGGTGCGGATGGCGATCGCCAGGTCCATGTCGCCGTGAAAACCCAGGTAGCCGACCGCGCCGGCGTAGATGCCGCGAGGGGTCGGCTCCAGTTCGTCGACGATCTCCATCGCCCGCACCTTCGGCGCGCCGGACACGGTGCCCGCCGGGAAAGCGGCCTTGAGCACGTCGAGCGCGCCGAGGCCCGCTTGCAGCTTGCCTTCGACGTTGGAGACGAGGTGCATCACGTGCGAGTAGCGTTCGATGATCATTTTTTCGGTCAGCTTGACCGTGCCGACGCGCGCCACGCGGCCGGTGTCGTTGCGTCCCAGATCGAGCAGTTGCAGGTGCTCGGCGCATTCCTTCTCGTCGGAAAGCAGCTCGGCCGCCAGCGCCTGGTCTTCCTCGAAAGTGGCGCCGCGCTGGCGCGTGCCGGCGATCGGCCGCACGGTCACCGTGTCGCCTTCGAGACGCACCAGGATTTCCGGCGACGCGCCGACGACGTGGAAATCCTCGAAGTCGAAATAGAACATGTACGGCGACGGATTGAGCGAGCGCAACGCGCGGTAAAGGGCCAGCGGACTCGCGCCGAACGGTTTGCTCATGCGCTGGGAAAGCACGGCCTGCATGATGTCGCCGTCGGTGATGTACTGCTTGATCCTGGCCACGGCGTCCTTGAAACGCGCTTCTCCGAACACCGAGACGGCCGCCTGCGGGCTGGCCGGCTGTTCCGGCGGCACGGCCACCTGCTGGCGCAGGCGGGCGAGCAGCGCCTTCAGCCGGAGCCGCGCCTTCTGGTAGGCGCCGGGCACGCCGGGTTCGGCGAAAACGACCAGGGTCAGCTTGCCCAGCAGGTTGTCGACGACCGCGATTTCCTCGGACAGCAGCAGCAGGATGTCGGGCACGCCCAGCTCGTTTTTCTTGCGCCCCCTTTCCAGCCGAGGCTCGATATAGCGCACCGTATCGTAGCCGAAACAGCCGACCAGACCGCCGCAGAAACGCGGCAGGCCAGCGAGCGGCGCGGCGCGAAAACGCGCCATGTACTTGCCGATGAAATCGAGCGGATCGGTGTCCTCGGCGCGTTCGGCGATGCGGTTGCCGGTCAGCGCCAGCACCTGGCGCCCGTTGACCACGATTCGCGTCGGGCAGGAAAGGCCGATGATCGAATAGCGGCCGAAGCGCTCGCCGCCATGCACGGATTCGAGCAGATAACTGTACGGGCCGTTGGCCAGCTTGAGATAAATCGAGAGCGGAGTATCGAGGTCCGCGAAAGTTTCCAGGACGACGGGGATGCGGTTGTAATCGTCAGCGGCAAGCTGATCGAATTCTGCTTCTTTCATGAAACGGCTCCACGGGCAGATGCGGCAAAACGAGACACGGCGCGCGCGGGCGCGCCGGGACAAAGGCTAGACTTCCCGGCAGGATCGCCAGGGCCACGCCTCTGCCCAGAACGCGGGCTCGGGATGCGGATTGCGGAGAGTCACTTTCATGTCGTCGGATCACGGTATCCGGTGGTGGAGCAGCCTGGCCGCCGAAAGAATGTCCGGGACTATAGCATCACAATCGAGTTCATGCACATCGCGCCCCTCGTTATAGCCGTAAGGCAACAGGAAAACGCGGCAGCAGGCCGCCCGCGCGGCGAGGAAATCGTTGACCGAATCGCCGATGAACAGGGCGTCGGCGGGCGAAACGTCGAGGCGTCCGCAGGCCCATGCCAGCGACATCGGATCGGGCTTGTGCCGGGGCAGATCGCCGCCGCACACGACCACCGGAAAGAATTCCGCGAGCATGGTCATTGCCAGGAGCGGCCGGGTGAACGCCGCGGGCTTGTTGGTAATCACCGCCATCGGCAAGCCCTTGGCGCGGATCGCTTCCAGCCCTTCCCGCACGCCGGGGAAGAATCGCGCGCGCCGCCCGTTTTCCCGCGCGTAATGCCGGCGGAAGCTGGCCAGCGCGTCGGCCGGCGCCGGCGCGTCGTCGTCGGCCGCTTCCAGCGAATCGGCCAGCGCGCGCTTGACGAGGTTGACCGCGCCGCGCCCGACATAACGCCGCACCGCGTCTTCCGGCAGCGCCGAACGCCCGAGGTCGGCGAGCATCGCGCAGACCGCGGCATGCAGATCGGGAATGGTGTCGAGCAGCGTCCCGTCGAGATCGAAGAGGACGGCGCGAACGTCAATGGTCATATGCTTTCGGCGCCGGGCAGGCTTT
>JAISNE010000148.1 GCA_031276375.1 Accumulibacter sp. | reverse complement strand
TGCTGCGCACGGCGCTGACGCATCGCAGCCACAGTTCGCCGCACAACGAGCGGCTCGAATTCCTTGGCGATTCGATTCTCGACGCGGTGATCGCCCGCCAGCTCTATGACCGCTTTCCGCTGATTTCCGAGGGGGACATGTCGCGGCTGCGCGCCAATCTCGTCCGCCAGGACAGCCTGCACAAGCTGTCGCTGTCGTTGTCGCTCGGCGATCATCTCAGGCTCGGCGAGGGGGAATCGAAGAGTGGCGGCGCCAGCCGTCCGTCGATCCTGGCCGACGCCCTCGAAGCGGTTTTCGGCGCCGTATGGCTGGATGGCGGATTCGACGGCGCGAGCCGGGTGATCGCCCGCCTGTACGAGAACCTGCTGGCCGGCATCGCGCCGGGGAAACCGGCCAAGGATGCCAAGACCTGCCTCCAGGAATATCTGCAGGGCCGGCGTTTGCCGCTGCCGAGATACGTGCTGGCCGGAACGGATGGCGAAGCGCACGCGCAGTCGTTCACCGTCGTTTGCGAGATCGACTCTTTGCGCATCGGTACCGAGGGGCGGGGCGGCAGCCGCCGCGCGGCCGAGCAGAGCGCGGCGGAAAAAGCCCTGGAGAAGCTGCGGGCCGATGGCTGAGCTGAATTCGGGTTATGTCGCCATCGTCGGCCGGCCGAACGTCGGCAAGTCCACCCTGCTCAACCGGCTGGTCGGTGAAAAGATCAGTATCGTTTCACGCAAGGCGCAGACCACCCGCCATAAAATCACCGGCATCCTGACCCGCCCGGATGCGCAGTTCGTTTTCGTCGATACGCCGGGCTTCCAGACGCGCCACGCGGGAGCGTTGAACCGGGCCATGAACCGCGGCGTGACCGAGGCGCTGGCCGGCGTGGATGTCGTCGTTCCGGTGATCGAAGCCGGACGTTTCGAGGCGGCGGACCAGGCGGTGCTCCGCCTCCTGCCACGGGACAGGCCGGCCGTTCTGGCCGTCAGCAAGGTCGATCGGCTCAAGGACAAGGCGGCGCTCCTGCCGCTGCTGGCCCGCCTCCCGGAAGCGTTCCCGTTTGCCGCCATCGTTCCGGTGAGCGCGGCCAGGGGGATACAGATCGAGGATTTGCTCGCCGAGGTGAAAAAATATCTGCCTCGCGGCGAAATGCTTTTCGGCGAGGACGAGATTACCGACCGGAGCGAACGCTTCCTGGCGGCGGAATATCTTCGGGAGAAACTGTTCCGCTGGCTGGGGGATGAGCTGCCGTACGCGGCGACGGTGAACATCGAACGGTTCGCGCGGGAAGGCGCGCTGCGGCGCGTCAGCGCCGCCATCGTCGTCAACCGGCCGGCGCACAAGGGCATGGTCATCGGCAAGGGCGGGCAGACGCTGAAGCGGATCGCCACCGAGGCGCGCCAGGACATGGAGCGCCTGTTCGGCGGAAAGGTCTTTCTGGAAGTCTTCGTCCAGGTCAAGCCGGGCTGGCTGGACGACGAGCGCCTGCTCAAGAGCCTCGGCTACGAGTGATCGCGGAGCGGGAAGCAAAGTGACGCAAGGGCAAAGTAACGCAAGGGCAGTGACGCAAGGACAAATGACGCAAGGGCAAGTGACGCAAGGACATAAGGTGGATGGTCAGCCGGCATTCGTGCTGCACGCCTACCCGTTCCGCGAAACCAGCCTGATCGTCGAGGCGTTCGCGCGGGATTTCGGCCGCGTCGCCCTGCTCGCCCGCGGAGCGCGGCGGCCGCGTTCGGCGTTGCGCGGGGTGCTGATGGCGTTTCAACCGCTGGAACTCTCGTGGGCGGGAAAAGGCGAGATCAAAACGATCATCAAGGCCGAATGGCAGGGCGGGCAGCCCCTGCTGTCCGGACGGGCGCTCTTCTGCGGCTATTATCTCAACGAACTGCTGCTCGATCTTTTGCCGCGCGAGGACGCCCACGGGCGCCTGTTCTCGGTTTACGCGGACACCTTGCGCCGCTTCGCCGATGGCCCGAAAGAATCGGACATCCGCCTTTTCGAACGCTCGTTCCTCCAGGAACTCGGTTACGGCCTGACGTTGAAGCACGACGAGAAAGGGCAGCCCATCGACCGGGCGCTGTATTATGCTTACGAGATCGAACGCGGTCCGGTGCGCGCGCGGGAAACGGGCGGCGCGGCGCCGATGGTCAGTGGAAAGACCCTGGCCGACCTCGACGCCGGAGATTTTTCCGATCCGCGCTCGCTGCTCGAAGCCAAGCATCTGATGAGAACCCTGATTGCCCATTACCTGGGCGGCAAGGGACTGGAAACACGCAAGATTTTTCTGGAGTTACAGGAACCATGATCGAACTGGGGGTAAATATCGACCACGTGGCGACCATCCGCGAGGCGCGCCGGACCTACGAGCCTGAACCCGTCTGGGCCGCCGTCGAAGCGCATATCGGCGGAGCGGATGGAATCACCGTGCATCTGCGCGAGGACCGGCGGCACATCCAGGACGCCGACGTCGAAAAACTGCGCACGCTGACGCAGGTCAAGCTGAACCTGGAAATGGCGGCGACCGATGAAATGGTGGCGATCGCCTGCCGGCTCAAGCCGGAGATGGCCATGCTGGTTCCGGAGGGCCGTCACGAAGTGACCACCGAGGGAGGACTCGACATCGTCGCCCAGGAAAGCAAACTGGCAAGGGCGGTCGAGCGGCTGACGCGGGCCGGCATCATCAGCAGCGTTTTCATCGACGCCGAACCGGCGCAGGTCGAGGCCGCGGCGCGGATCGGCGCGCGCGTCTGCGAGATACACACCGGGCCATACGCGCACGCCTTCCACAACTTCGGACGCGACGCGGAAAGCCCGGCGGTACTGGCCGAACTCGAAAAAATCCGCGCCGCCGGGGAATCCATCCGCCGCCTGGGCATGCGTTTCAACGCCGGCCACGCGCTGAACTATTTCAACGTGCAGCCGGTGGCGCGCCTGCCCGGCGTCCGCGAGCTACACATCGGGCACGCCATCGTCAGCCGCGCCATCTTCATCGGCATGCGCGAAGCGGTCCGCGAAATGAAGCGCCTGATGCGCGAAGCCGCCGCGCATCCCGCCACGCCTCCCGGATGATCGCGGGCATCGGCGCCGACATCGTGGCGGTGGCGAGGCTGGTCAGGCTCTACCGCCGCCACGGAGCGCGGGCGGCGGAAAAAATGCTCGCCCCGCTGGAGTTGGCCGATTTCTCCAGGGCCGGCGATCCCGCGCGTTTCCTGGCCAGGCGTTTCGCCGCCAAGGAAGCGCTCGGCAAGGCGCTGGGCATCGGAGTGAGCGCTCCGGCCAGCCTGCCCAACATCGCGGTGACGCACGATGAACTCGGCAAACCGATGTTCGCTTGCGCGCCGGAGTTGGCGCGCTATCTCGCGGAACGCGGCCTGACCGTCCACCTGTCGATCAGCGACGAAGCCGACTATGCCGTCGCCTTCGTCGTCCTGGAAAGCGCCTGAACCGCCATGTCCATCCATTTGCCGCGCGGCCCGCTGATGATCGACATCGCGGGACTGGAACCGAGCGCGATCGATCGGCGGCGCTTGTCCCACCCGAGCGTCGGCGGATTGATCCTGTTTGCCCGCAACCATGCCTCGCCGGAACAGTTGTCGAGCTTGACCGCCGAAGTTCATGCCCTGCGCTCGCCCCCGCTGCTGATCGCCATCGACCACGAGGGCGGGCGGGTCCAGCGTTGCCGCGACGGCTTCACGCGCCTGCCGGCGATGCGGCGGCTCGGCGATTCATGGGAGCGCGATCCGCGATGGGCGCTGGCGGCGGCCCGCGACATCGGCTACGTGCTGGCCGGCGAACTGCGGCTGTGCGGCGTGGATCTGTCGTTTACGCCCGTCCTCGATCTCGATCGGGGGCGCAGCGGCGTGATCGGCGATCGCGCTTTCCATCGCCAACCCCGCGTGGTCATCCAGTTGGCCGGACAACTGATCGAAGGCTTGCGCGCGGCCGGCATGCGCTCCTGCGGAAAGCATTTCCCCGGACACGGCTGGGCCGAGGCCGATTCCCACGTGGCCATTCCGGTAGACGAGCGCGAGCTTGCCGAAATCGAGCAGGACATGCAGCCGTTCCGCGAACTTCCGCTGGACGCCATCATGCCGGCGCACGTGATCTATCCGCGCGTCGATTCGCGCCCCGCCGGCTTTTCGCCAGTATGGCTGGCCTGGCTGCGCGAACAAATGGGCTTCGCCGGCGCGATTTTCAGCGACGATCTGTCGATGGAAGGAGCCAGCGTGGCCGGCGCCATCGTCGACCGGGCCGCCGCCGCCTGGAACGCCGGCGCCGACATGCTGCTGGTCTGCAACGCGCCGGACCGGGTGGACGAAGTGCTGGAACTCTGGCGTCCTGATTTCGACGCCCGGCGATCCGCCCGCGTCGCCCGGCTGCTTCCCGCCACGGACGTTTCGAACATCAAAACCGATCCGCGCTACCGCGCGGGGATCGAAGCGGCCACGCGTCTTGCGGGCTGAGACCGGGGAAAACGGAAAAACGAGGACGGTTTTCATGGCGGTTGCGTATCATGGACATTCGATGAACGAATGAAACGGGCAAAGGAAGGATCATGGTCGAGTCGAAGCGCATGAACCCATCTCCCGCTTAAGCACGGGATTGCAACGGCCATCCCGTAAAAGTGAGGTCGAGAGTGCGCCTCATCGGACTTTCCGGAAAATGGCTGGATGAATTGCCCCCGGATGAAAAACGAGATGTTTTGTCGATGATCGGCGAAATATTCGAAGTGGAAGAAATGGACGAATACGGCCATCCGTGGATCCGGAAGTCATGGCCCGACGCAGAAGAGGGAATGTGTCACTCTCACTCGATCGCCCTGGAACCTCAAGAAATGGAATGGGTCGATGACACCGTGCCCTGACATGGTGCCCAACCCCGCTCCTTCCATTTGCCGGCAAACGATGGCCGGCGGCGATTCCGAAAACCGGGCCGCACCGCTGGCGCGCGCGTTCGAGCGCCTTTTCGGGGGATACGAATACATCGCGAATACATCGTCTCCCCTTCGGCAAACCGCGCCGCCCTCGTCCTTCAACAAGGCGAAGGTGGCGAGGCCGCAAGTATTGGAAAGTACGCCCAATTTTCCGGCGGAACGATTCATACCAAATTACAGTCAAATCATCGTGATACGCCAAAAAATGACCGGAATCTTGATACGTCAGACTTGAGTATCAACGGCCTGTCGAGCGCAATTTGCCATCAACTCTCGTCCATGACGGCCCAAACTCCGTCATTGCGAGGAGCGTAGCGACATGGCAATCCAGACGGCCCTGGAGATGCTCGGGCGTTCCCGGAAAGCTGAGCCGCCGCTTGGATTGCCACGTCGCGTAGCCCGAGCAATGACGGAGTTTTCCCTGCCTTACGCCGTGGCGAATACCTTTGTTGTTGAACGGGCGTGACAATGAACCCAACGCCCGCAACAACGCGCCCAACCCCTAAACCTCCGTTATTGCGAGGGCCGAAGGCCCGTGGCAATCCATGCGGCCGTTTGGATTGCCACGGTGGGCCTCGCAATGACGACGATTTGATCCTGGTGTCTCTAAATTACCGACATCTGAATAGTGAGCGCCGGGAGTCAAAGGCGCCTGAATAATCCATTGGAGAATTGCCGGCCGGTTTCAAGGCGGCCCTGGAAATGGCTGATCCGCCAGTCGACACGGACGCCGCGCGGTAA
>JAISNE010000145.1 GCA_031276375.1 Accumulibacter sp. | reverse complement strand
TGGAACAGGAAGGTCAGTTGTATCTGTTGGGCGCATTCGCCAATCAAGCGCGGCACCCAACCGTCCCCCCCGTGCCCGTCATTCCCGCGCAGGCGGGAATCCAGAAAAGGCGGCGGAATACTGGATTCTAAGCCTGCGCGGGAATGACGGGTATTTTGACCGCCTCGTCTTGAAAAAAGCGAGGGGGGTGCATGAAAATTCGAGGGGAAACATCAGGGACAGAGGACTGTCAGTCACCGGCGCTTCGCGCCGCAATATGACTGTCCTCTGTCCTCTGTCCTCTGGATTTTCTCCCCCGATCCCTGGTATACGACATAAAATTGCCAATCTTCACCCGATCCCGAGAACAAGGCCATGAGCGGACCCGCCACCGCAGTCTTTACCCCGGAAGGCATCGCCATTCTGCTGGCGGCGCGAGCCATTGAAGAAGCGCTGCAGATGGGCGCGGAATATGCCGATACGCTGGAAGATGTGAAACGCAAGGAAGCCGGACGGAAAGCGCAACTGCGGCAGGAGCAGGCGGCCAGCGCGGCGCGCCTGGCCGGGCTGAAAGAGCGGGCGGAACGGCTGGAAGCGCGGTGTCTGCGCCTTTCCGGGCTGACGCGGCCGGACGGCGGGCTGCCGCCCGCGCCGGCCGGCGCCGAGGCGGCCGACGCGGCGGCCTGGATCGCGTACGCGCGGCGGCTGGAAGCGGCGTTGAGCGGCATGGAGGCGCGCCTGGAAAGCGAAAACCGGGCGGCGCTGGAGGCCGTCGCCGCCGCGGGCGAGACGCCGGACTTGCGCGGCGTGCTCGCGCTCTACCTCGCCCAGCGCCGGGCCGAGCGCGGCGCCGCCGAACAGGCCGCGTGGCGGGAAACGGTCGAACGGACGCTCGCGCGTCTCGATTTGCCGCCCGGCGAAGCGCTGCCGGTACGCATCGAGGCGCTGGCGCGGGCGGTCATCCTGGCCGAAACACCGGCGCGCGCCGAGTTGCTGGGCAACGAACTGCGCCGGGAAATCCATCTTCACCGGCGGGCCGCCGAACAGGCGAAGCGCGACGCGGCGCAGGCCGCCGACTGGCTGCAAGCCTTTGCCGCCGCCGGGAGTCTGGCCGCCGCCGGCGCGGACGAGCAGGCGTTGAGCGAACGTCTGCAAGCCGTCGCCGCCGGGCTGCTGCCGCTCGACGCGGCGACGCGCGAGGCCGCGCTGCGGCGCGCCGAGGAAATCGGGCGCGCCGCGCGCGAACAGGAAGCGAAGGCCGCCGCCGTGGTGCTCGAACAATCCTTGCGGGATCTGGGTTATCGGGTCGAAACCGTGCGCGAGACGCTGTTCGCCGAGGGCGGCATGATTCACTTCCAGCGTCCCGGCTGGGGCGGCCATTTCGTCCGCCTGCGCGCCAACGCGAAAGAGAAGAAAGTCAATTTCAACGTGGTGCGCGCGCCGGTCGACGCGGAGAAAAGCGACGCGGCGGCGCGGAAACGTCAGGATTTCATGGCCGAGGAACGCTGGTGCGCCGAATTTCCCAAACTCCTGGCGACGCTCGCCGCGCGCGGCCTCAAGCTCGATGTGACCCGCCTTCTGGAAGCGGGCGAACTGCCGGTGCAGGAAGTCGCGGCGGAGCGCCTGCCGCGGTTCGAGAGCGAGACGGCGCCGGAACGCAAAAAGACACTGAAAACCCTGAGTCCGCGGTGAGCGCCCGACGATGAGCACGACCGCCGCCCCCGCCGCCCTTGCCCCGCGCTGGCTGCGCGATCTCGAACGGCTGCTGCCGATTCGCGCCCAGTTCGTCGTGGCGGGCAATATCCGCGACCATTTCCTGACCCCGCTGGAAAGCGGCGCGATGACCCCGGCGACCTTGACGCGCTGCCTGTGGTCGGCGCTGCGGCGGCAGGACTACCGCTTCCTGCTGATTTACGACCCGGTCGAAGGACTGCGCCCCTACCCCAACGAACCGGAGGCGGTGGCGCTGGCGACCCGGCTTTTCGACCTGAAACTCCAGGACGGCTTCATGCCCATGAGTCTGGAGCGTCTGGCCGGAATCATGAAGCGGCTGACCCGGATGCGCGAAGCCCGCTGCGCCTTGCTGGTCGATTTCGCCTCCCGTCTGGCGCGCCACCCCGACCAGTTGAGCGCGGAGGAACACGCCTTTTTCCTCGCCGCCGAGCGCCTGGCGGTGCATGCCGTGCCGGTGGCCAGCCGCCAGTCGGCGCAGTCCTCCGGCAAGCCGCGCTTCAACCCGGTGCTCTGGCTGCTGAACCGCCCGCAGGATTTGCCCTCGTGGTTCACCCTCGACAACGCGCGGGTGGAAAGCCTGAACGTGGCGCTGCCGGATTTCGAGACCCGCGAAGCGGCGGCCAAAAGCTATTTCACCCTGTTCAAAAAAACGGAAGACGCCACGCCGGAAGAGAAAGCGCGTTTCGCCGGCGAATTCGCCCGCGCCACCGAAGGACTGCCGCTGACCGCGCTCTCCGACGCCGCCCAACTGGCCGACCGGCAGGGCATCGCCTTTGCCGACGTCGACGACGCCGTGCAATGCTACAAAGTGGGCGTGCTGGAAAATCCCTGGAAACAGGCCTACCTGCGCGAGCGCATCGCCGGCGCGGCGGAATTCATCGAAACCAGGGTCAAGGGCCAGGAACAGGCGGTGACCAAAACCGTGGACATCCTGATGCGCTCGGTGATGGGGCTGACCGGCGCGCAGGCCAGCGTCGGCGGCAACCGTCCGCGCGGCGTGCTGTTTCTCGCCGGGCCGACCGGCGTGGGCAAGACCGAACTGGCGAAAACGCTGACGCAACTGGTCTTCGGCGACGAGCGCGCCTACCTCCGCTTCGACATGAGCGAGTTCGCCGAGGAACACACCGGCGCCAGGCTGCTCGGCGCGCCGCCGGGCTACGTGGGCTTCGAAGCCGGCGGCGAACTGACCAACGCGGTGCGCGACAAGCCTTTTTCCGTGGTGCTCTTCGACGAGGTGGAAAAAGCCCACCCGCGCATCCTCGACAAATTCCTGCAGATTCTCGAAGACGGGCGGCTCACCGACGGGCGCGGCGATACCGCCTATTTTTCCGAAACCATTCTGGTGTTCACCTCCAACCTGGGCATCTACACCGAGGACGCCGGCGGCGCGCGCGTGCAGAACGTGCGGCCCGGCGATCCCTACGAAACCGTGGAAGCCAGGGTCAAGGGCGCGATCGCCGACTACTTCAAATACCGCCTGTCGCGCCCCGAACTCCTGAACCGCATCGGCGACAACATCGTGGTGTTCAATTTCATCACCCCGCCGGTGGCCGAACGCATTTTTGCCGGCATGCTGGCGAACGTCGAGCGCCGCGTGCGCGAAGAACACAAGCTGAAACTCGAACTCGCGCCGGAAGCCCGCGAAAGGCTCATGCGCTGGTGCGTGGAAGATCTCGCCAACGGCGGGCGCGGCATCGGCAACCAGCTGGAATCCCGCTTCATCAACCCGCTGGCGCGGGCTTTGTTCACGCTGGATTTTCAAGGACGCGAACGCCTCCGGGTAGCGGAAATCGCCGAAAACGCCGAGAAAATCGTCAGCGTGCGGCTGGAATAGTCGCGATCCTCGCGGGAATGATAAAAAAATATCCTGCACCCGGAACAACGGCCAGCTATGTCGGGGAATATGATCACATGAGACCTAACACCAAGGCAGATTCACGTCAAGGGTCTCAAGGTGGTGAAACCGGTTCCCGCAAGGGGCTTTGAAAGGCTTGAGCCGGATGAGGGGAAACTCTCACGTCCGGTTCTTAGGGGGCGGGGTCGCAGTAGTGCTATCCTGCTACCCAACCCCTCGCAATGACGACGATTTGATCCTGGTGTTTCTAAAATTACCGACTGCCGAGTATTTCAATCCGGCTTGACTGACGGCCCGCTCGATGCGCTTGCCCCGATGACGTAAAACGATGCAATCAACTGTGGAAATAACGGGCGGCTCAAAAGCGTGGCCTGTACGACAATCCGCCTCGATCGCCGGAAGGCAGTCCCAGTATCCGGCCTGTTTTTTTCCGGCCATTTCCGAATCCGTGAGGAGTCCGTTCCATGTTGAAACTTGGCGCCGCCAACCTGCCCCGACTTCCTGCCGGCATCGCCCGGCCCGCTTACGACCGCGCCAGAGTCAAGGTGGGCATCGTCCACTTCGGAACCGGCGGCTTCCACCGCGCGCACCAGGCGATGTACGTCGACGAACTGATGAACCAGGGACTGTCCATGGACTGGGGAATCTGCGGCGTGGGCGTCATGCCGGCGGACCGGCGCATGCGCGACGCGCTGAAGTCGCAGG
>JAISNE010000113.1 GCA_031276375.1 Accumulibacter sp. | reverse complement strand
CTGGATGGCCGCGTCGCGCGGCCCGAGCAATGACGGTGCGGTCAAGCTAACGGGACGATCCGTTCGGAGGATGGTTTGACGCGGAGACGGGAAGTGAATCGTCGGCGGGCGCGGCGGTCGAAGGTGGCGCCGCTTCCCTGAACAGCCCGCAGAGAAAGAGGGTGCTTGAGAGCGTCTCCAGGAGTTCCTCGTAGAGTTGCATGCCGATCGTGTCGTAGCGGATATCGAGCGCGATGGCCGCGAGGCCGCTGGTGATGGCGGGCCAGAACCAGCGCCAGGCGGCGCGCGAGGCCAGTCTTCGGAGGAAGAAGAGCAACGCGAGACCGACGCCGGCATAGAGCGCCAGGAGGGCGTGAATCCAGGGACGCGCGGCGGGCGCGGCGTCGGCGACGGTGTAGAACAGGTAATCCTGCATCTGCTCGTGGAACATGAAACGCTCGTCCAGCGCCGCGAGCAACAGGCACAAGGCCAGCACGCCCCAGAACCAGGATGCGCTTCCTTGCCTTTTTTGCGCCGCGCCCTGGGCGCGCAGGCCGCACACGCTGGCGGAGGCGACGAGCAGCATGCCCTGCTGCCAGGCGAGCGGCGCGTCCTCGGTGGCGAAGGCGAAAAGCAAATCGGGATGCCAGGCCACGCCGATTCCGGCGGCGACCGCGCCACTCAAGCCCAGCACGAGCGCCGGAAGCCAGGGCGCGCTTGACCGGCGCGGGTTTTGTTCCGCCCGCGCGGCCGGGGTCTTTGCTTCGTTCTTTCCTGTCGCGTTCATCCGCGAATCATAGCCGCTTTTCCGTCCGCTCTTTCCCGCCTTTGGCCTTATGTCGCTCGTAGTACAATGCCAGCGTCCTGAATCCGCGGGGAAAATCCATATTTTTCACAAAGCCTGGATGAGGCGAGGAAAACATCATGCGCAAGGAAAACTGGAAGTTCGTTCTGCTCTGCGCGGTCGCGTGCGGATGCGCGGGGGCGGAGGAAACGTCGAAGCGGTATTACAGCCACGCGACGGAACTCACGCTGCGGGAAACGCCCGCCGCCGACGCGGCGGCGCTCTTGCGATTGCCGATCAATCAGGCGCTGTTCCTCCTGGCGCGGGAAAGCTCGAACTGGTGCAAGGTGCGACTGGCGGGTGCCGCGGACGCTGGAGGCGTTCCGACGCCGGAACCGGGGAATTCCGCGCGGGACGGTTATGTCGGCTGCGCGTTCCTGCAGGAAAAGCCGCTCGATTTCGCGGCGATCGAGACCGAGGCGGCGCGGCTTTTTCTGGAACTGACCCAGCCCGGTCTTGCCCCCGCCGATGAGGCGTGCCTTCTGGATCGGCTGTTCACGCAGATCGAACGCCACTTCGCGCTCTCGCCTTCGCTGTATGCCTACAACGATTACCGAGCCTTGCTTGAGGCGGCACGGCAGCGTGATTCGGGGAAGTTGCCGGTATGGGAAGGAAAACGGGCGGCGATGTGGCGCGACTTGTCCCGCCAGAGGTGGGAGAAGGAATTTCCCGCCGTGCGCCGGACCGTGGTTCCGGGCAGGCTGGAGGAAATCCGGAAGGAAGCGGGATCGGAACAGGGGCATGATCGAACCGTTTATTCTCCCCCGGAACATCGGCCGCCCGGCGAAGCGTCTTCTGACGATCATGAACCGCCCGAATCCCTCCCTGCGCCCAAGGCGTCTTTTTTCAGCCAGGGGAAATGGGCGGTTGGCTGGGCGGGCGGCCCCAAGATACGTCGGCGTCACGGCAGCCAGCCGCCGGCCTATGTCGTCGGGTTTGGCAATGGGGGGAATGAACTCCTGTTCAGTGAGCTCTATGAAATGGTGAAGGCGCTCAAGGCGCCGGTTCGCATCCGTCTTGTCATGGCGCCCGAAAAGGTGGAAATGCCGATGCTGGACACGAAACTTCCCGTCTGGGCCATTACCGCCGAGGGTCTCGTCGCGGGCGAATTGCGCGAAGCCCGCCTTGGTCCGGACGACAGCGCGTGCTTCGGCAGTCCCGGTTCCGCCGAATTCGTGTTCGAGCGCCCGCTCAAGGGCAGGGTATACGGCGTTTTCGCCAGCAGCGCGCCAATCGATCCCGGAACGGTGAAAGTCACGATCGGCAACAATACCTCCCTGACAGGCCGCAGCCTGAACCAGGAAAACGCAAGGCTGACCCACGCCGAAGACGCCAGCGTGGATATCGACGGCGATGGCTTGGACGACTTGGCGGTTTGGCTCTCTACCGACCAAGAGGCAAGCCTCGAACGCGACCGTTTCCGCCATGCCTTTTTCAGCGGAAATTCCGGCGGCTTCCTGCGCGTCTCCGGATATTACAACTACAACAGCTATTCCCTTCAGGTCTGGGAAGACGGGCAATGGCGCAGGTTGTACCTGTACGATCTTGTGACCTGCACGTGAGGCAACGCCATGAAAAAGACGATCACGCAATGCCTCGTGGTTTTTCTGTGGGCGATTTCGATGGGGGCTTCGGCACAGGGGGAAAGTCTCGAACATGCCGAAAAATGGACGCGCCATGCGCTGGAAGCGCCCGACGCGGATGGATGCGCATACAGTGAATTGCTGTTGTATGACGGTTACGCCTATCGTTCGCTGGTCTACTACTGGAATGGATATGATGAAAGCACACCGCTTGCCGCACGGACGCCATCGCGCTATCTGGATTTTCTGGACGCGGGCCTGAAGGCATGTTCCCTGCTTGCCGGAAAGGACATTCCCGATACCGATCCCATGCAAAACACATGGCTGAACAGATGGCTGGAACGCTTTGGCTCCGATTCCCGTTCCCTTGGTGGATACGACGCCCAGTTCAAGCAAGCCGACGCCCTGGCGCTCGCCGGGCCATCGGTAAAGGACGGCGTAACGCGCTACTGGCAAAAAGACGGCAAGACGCATATCCGTTTCGCGCTCAACCATACCGCCAGGGATTTGCGTTCCTGGGCCAAGCGGCGAGGCATTGCCCTGCAATTGACCCGACAGGCCCGTGGCCCGGTTTATAACCATGACCCGATCACCTTCCGGGGCAAGACGGCGATTCCGGTTTTCGTGGTCTCGCCGGAAGGTTTGACATCCGCCAAAATCGTGGCCTTTGCCGTTGGTTTGGGTAGCAACTGGCTGGAAGTGGAATTGTCCAACGACACAACGCCGCCCGTCTGGGCCGTCATCGCCCTGCGTGATCCTAATCTTGCCCAAAAGGCAAAGGTCACGCGCCAGCGGCCATTGGAAACGCGCAAGGACAAAAGCCATTATCTGGAACTCAAGCGCGGCGTGCTGCGCCTCGAATTCGAGAACGACGCTTTGCCGCCCCTGACGCTGGTCGCTCGGCAGTTGGGATTTGTGGAAGAAGGTTCCGAAATCGGCGAAACGGAAAACGACTGGATCGCCACAGGAGAAAAAACCTTGCTCGGTAGCGCCTGGGCAACGGAAGTCTTCCTCTCCGATCCGGCCCTGGAAGCCCCGCCGGAAAAAGAGGGCGACCACGGAGATCCCGCCTTCGGTCGTCTCATCGGCTTCCTCGGTTTCTCCGGCTACCCGCCGCCGGGGCCGGAATGACACGGGGTCAGGGAAGGCAGTCGGCGGAAGAGGGGAATCATACCAAGTTGCGCTCGATAGGCCGTCAATACTCCAGTCTGACGTGTCAAGATTTCAGTCATTTTTTTCGTATCACGATGGTTTGGCGGCAACTTGGTATCAAACAAAACGGCGAGGAAAACGCGATGTGTAAAAGAAGCTGGAAGTTCGTTCTGCTCTGTGCGGTCGCGTGCGGAAGCGCGGGGGCGGAGGAAATGTCGAAGCGGTATTACAGCCACGCGACGGAACTCACGCTGCGGGGAGCGCCCGCCGCCGACGCAGCGGCGCTCTTGCGATTGCCGATCAATCAGGCGCTGTTCCTCCTCGCGCGGGGAAACTCGAACTGGTGCAAGGTGCGACTGGCGGACGCCGCGGACGCTGGAGGCGTTCCGGCGCCGGAACCGGGGAATTCCGCGCGGGACGGTTATGTCGGCTGCGCGTTCCTGCAGGAAAAGCCGCTCGATTTCGCGGCGATCGAGACCGAGGCGGC
>JAISNE010000053.1 GCA_031276375.1 Accumulibacter sp. | reverse complement strand
TTTCGACACGTCAGACTGGAATATTGACTACCTATTGAGCGCAACTTTGTATCAGGCCATGCTTTCATGCACCACCCTCGCTTTTTTTAAGACGAGGCGGTCAAAATACCCGTCATTCCCGCGTAGGCGGGAATCCAGAAAAGGCGGCGGAATACTGGATTCCCGCATGCGCGGGAATGCTGGATTCCCGCCTGCGCGGGAATGACGGGCGCGGGAGACGGTTGGTGATGGCGGATTCCATCGATTCGCATCGCTGGTAATAAACCAGGGGATGAATTCCGTGGCGGCGGGGGATACAAAGTTGCCGCCAAACCATCGTGATACGAAAAAAATGACTGAAATCTTGATACGTCAGACTGGAATATTGACTGCCTATTGAGCGCAACTTGGTATGAAGTGGCTATACGTTAGCGCTTATGTCCCCGAGGGGGAAGGGAAGGAGGGTAGAGGCCTTCCCCCGAGGGAAGAAGAAGGCGATGTACTCCATCCGCTTGCGAGACCCAAGGTCACATTTGCTCCATCAAGCTGTGGGGAAGAAGGATAGGAAGGGTTCAAACCAGGGTGTTTTGAGCAAGCAAAAACGCCCTGTTGTCAAGGGAATGGAGCAAAAAATAATTGAACAAAGCCCTTGCACGCACTAATGACAATTATTATCATTCATTCCTCTTTTCCCGCTGCAACTGTTCCAATTCCGACCCGAACCCGGAGATTCCCTTGTCAAACTTGTTGCCCCCTTCCTCTCGCTCGTCCATTTCCCCTTTCGCCGTCCTGGGCGCGCTGGCGCTGGTTGGCGCGCCGGCCTGGGGGCAGCAGGAGGCCACGCTTCCGGAGGTTCATGTGCTCGGCACGGCGGAAGAGGAATTGAAGCAGGCGCCCGGTGTTTCCATCATCACCGCGACGGACATGGAAAAGCGGCCGCCGGCCAACGATTTGTCCGAGATCATCCGCACCATGCCGGGGGTCAATCTGACCGGCAACAGTTCGTCCGGCGCCTACGGCAACAGTCGCCAGATCGACCTGCGCGGCATGGGGCCGGAAAACACCCTGATCATGATCGACGGCAAGCCGGTGCATTCGCGCGATTCGGTGCGCATGGGGCGCAACGGCGAGCGCAATACGCGCGGCGACAGCAACTGGGTGCCCGCCGAGGCGATCGAGCGCATCGAGGTGCTGCGCGGCCCGGCGGCGGCGCGTTACGGTTCCGGCGCGGCGGGCGGTGTGGTCAATATCGTCACCAAGCGGCCTTCCGAGCGCCTGACCGGCTCGGTTTCGGTCTATGCCCTGGCGCCCGACGACAAGGATGAGTCCGATACCAAGCGGACGAGTTTTCACCTGGCCGGGCCGCTGGGCGAAAAATTCTCCTTCCGGCTGTTCGGCAACGTGAACAAGACCACGTCCGATTCGCCCGAGGTCAACGCGCAGGCTTCCGGCACGCCGGCGACGGGCGCGACGATTCCGCCCGCCGGACGCGAGGGGGTGAGAAACCGCGATCTGAACGGCCTGCTGCGCTGGGACCTGAGGCCGGGCCACGTCGTCGAGTTCGAGGCCGGGTTCAGCCGCCAGGGCAATATCTACGCGGGCGAGCGGCTGATGGGCGCGGGCAACGAGGCCATGGCGCAACTGGCGAGCAACGGCGCGGAAACGAACACCATGTATCGCCGCACCGGTTCCGTCACGCACCGCGGCGACTACGGCGCGGGGCGTACTTCCAGGGTCGTGTTCGCCTACG
The DNA here is from genome assembly GCA_031276375.1 of Accumulibacter sp. GTDB lineage: Bacteria > Pseudomonadota > Gammaproteobacteria > Burkholderiales > Rhodocyclaceae > Propionivibrio. The sequence continues at coordinate 2,586 of JAISNE010000053.1, read as the reverse complement.
AAGGCACGACCAACTCGCGCCTGAACGAAGGGATGGCGGGCGGCGGCGAAGGATCGATCGCTTCGCTCGATGCGCGGCGTTCGACCTCGACACTGGACAATTACACGCTGAACGGCGAATACAACACGCCGTTGAAACTGGGTGGCCTGACTCAGGTGCTGACGGTCGGTGCGGAATACGCGAAGCAGAAGCTGGAAGACCCTTACGCGGTCAGCATGGAGATGACCGGCTATGACGCCGCCGGAAACGCCTACACCATTCCCCGCAACCAGGATCCGAAGAGCGACGCGACGCTCTACGCGCTCTTCGTGGAAGACAATATCGAGATCACCGGCAAGCTCATCCTGACGCCGGGCCTGCGCTTCGACCATCATGACAAATTCGGCGGCAACTGGAGTCCGAGCCTGAACGCTTCGTACACCCTGACGCCGACCGTCACCCTGAAAGGCGGCGTGGCCCGCGCCTTCAAGGCGCCGAATCTCTATCAGTCGAGCCCGTCCTACATGTATACGACGCGCGGCTACGGCTGTCCCGTGGTCGACGGCAGCCGCGTCAGCGGGCCTTGCAACATTTTCGGCAATGAGGATCTCGACCCGGAAATCAGCGTCAACAAGGAAGTCGGCGTGGCCTGGGCCGACCGCGGCTGGGCTTCCGGGCTGACCTGGTTCGACAATGATTACAAGAACAAGATCATCGCCGACATGGGCGATCAGGCCATTCCACCGGTGGTCAACGGCTACCGCGCGTTTCAGTGGACCAACGCGGGCAAAGCCGTCGTGCGCGGGATCGAGGGCTATCTGAACATCCCGATTCTCGGCCAGGAAGGCGGCACGCTCAGGCTGCTCAACAACTTCACCTGGATGGACAAGAACGAGAGCAAGTCGACGCGCCAGCCGCTGTCGGTCATCCCGAAATACACGGTCAACAGCACGCTCGACTGGCAGGCGACGAACCGGCTCTCGTTCCAGTTCATCGCCACCTTCTACGGCAAGCAAAAGCCGCGCACGATGGACATGGCCAGCAACACGCCGCAGACCGGGGACGCGCTGAAGGAGCGCGGCACGTATGAAATCTACAATCTCAGCGGCGGCTACGCCTTCACCAAGGAAACCCGCCTGCGCTTCGGCATCAACAACCTGACCGACCGGCGGCTGTACCGCGAGGACAACGGCACGGCGCAGGGCGCGGCCACCTACAACGAACCGGGACGCTCGTACTTCGTGAATTTGACCACTTCCTTTTGATCCGGACAGGCTTGCGGAGGGTTCGCCCGTTACGGGGATCGGGGATCAGGGATCAGAGGACAGAGGACAGGGGGCAGTATTCCTCTCTTCCCCAAGTGGGGAGAGGGTGGCGAGGCGGCTGGAAATTTGCCGGGACTTGGTTGTTTCAGATGATTTTTGATGCAAGGGAAGTTTCAAAGCGGAGTTGGTTTCACGATGAAAGCCAGATGTTGTACCCCTCGCCCGCTTGCGCGAGAAGGGAAACACCCGTGAAAGCCGGAAGGTGCTGTTCCCCTCTCCCGCCTGCGGGAGAGGGTGCCCGAAGGGCGGGAGAGGGGCGGCGGTTCGGTGGCAATGAGCGTTTGGGCAAGCTCTCCCGCCGCCCCTCATCCGCCTTCGGCACCTTCTCTCCGGAGGGGAGAAGGGAAACATTTCTTCTCCCCTGCAAGCGGAAGAGCGCGCCCCAAAGTAGGGGCGGGTTTGAAACCCGCCCCTACACCGCTGGACGCTCTTCCTCGCTAGCGAGGGAGGGGCGCCGCGCCTTTCTCGCGGACGGGGTTTCAAACCTGAGTTGGTTTTACGATGAAAAAAACTTTTTCCAGACTATTGGCTCCGCTTGAGCGGCATCCCCGGCTCAATCCGGGTTTGCGCATCCTGCTGGCGGTTTTCGGCGGCTATGGCGCGGCGTGGCTTGGCGCGGCGGCCCTGGCGAGCGGGTTGCCGCTGCCCAGGTCCGACGCGGTGACGCTGGCCGTCATCCTGGCTTTCGTGCTCCAACTGCTCCTCATCCTCTGGGTCTTCGCCACGGCCACCCTGATCCGCGCCGCGCTCGGAGTGCTCCTGCCCGCGCTGCTGTTCGGAGCGTGGCTGCAATGGAATACCGCCGGGGCCGCGCCGGGAAGCGCCGCGCGGGATGCCGTGGAAACGTCCGTCGCCGCCGGTTTTCCTCCGGCCAACCAACGGGACGGTCGGGAGGGACGCCCCGCCGGCGATTCCGGACACTGACATGCCGCTCATCGCGCCAATGTTTCGAGCCATGCCCGGCCAAAACGATGCGGGGGCGGGGTTGAAACCCGCTCCCGCGTCATGCCGGATATTCCCCCGGCCCGTCTCTCCTACTCTCCCCCCGCGGGAGGAGAGGGGCAGTTCGCGGCGCGGCGCGCCGGTCGTGTTCCGCCTTCCACGATACCGCCGGGAGAAATCGTCTCATACCAAGTTGCGCTCAATAGGCAGTCAATATTCCAGTCTGACATGTCAAGATTTCAGTCATTTTTTTCGCATCACGATGGTTTGACTACAACCTGCCATCACCCGTCGCTACGGAATTCATCCCCTGGTTTATTGCCGGCAATGCAAATCGATG
>JAISNE010000424.1 GCA_031276375.1 Accumulibacter sp. | reverse complement strand
GGTGGCGCCGAAGGACCGCGCGGCCGGCCTGACGCAGACCGCGATCAAGGTCGCCAGCGGCGCGGCGGAGTCGGTGCCCTACATCACCGTGACCAATCTGGCGCGCGCGCTGCGCGGATTGAAGGAGCGCGGCATCTGGATCGTCGGCGCCGACGCCGCGGCCGAGGCGGACATCCATACGGCGGAATGGCCGCGGGGCATCGCCTGGGTGCTCGGCGCGGAAGGCGGCGGCCTGCGCCGTCTGACACGGGAAACCTGCGACCAGTTGATCGCCATTCCCCTGCTCGGTTCGGTGCAAAGCCTCAACGTTTCCGTGGCGGCCGGGATTTGCCTTTACGAAGCGCGGCGGCGCATGCGCCGGGAAACGCTGGCGGAACACTCCTGATTCGGCGCCGTGCGTGGGCGATGGAGCAACCGAAAGCTTGTTGCGCAAGACCTGGATATTAACTTCAACCTATTAGTCAGTCACATTGATTTGACACAATCGTCGGGAAGAATTATCGGGTGCCCCGAAGCGTTTCCCATCCCGTCATTCCCGCGTAGGCTTGGAATCCAGTATTCCACGCCGCGTCTTTTCTGGATTCCAAGCCTGCGCGGGAATGACGGGTATTTTGACCGCCTCGTCTTAAAAAAAGCGAGGGGCACGAAAGCATGGCCCGATACCAAGTTGCGCTCAATAGGCCGTTTATACTCAAGTCTAATTGCGGGCGGGACGCCCGCGCTCCATTGGCTCAGTGCGCGAAGGACCGGGAGCGCGGGCGTCTCGCCCGCTTCGTGGGACTCTACAAAAATGACCGCAATCCCGATACGTCAGGCTTGCATATCAACGGCCTATTGAGCGCAACTTGGTATCACCCGATGAGTGAGCCAATGAAAAAGAAAGAAACTTTGCCATCCGGTGGCTTCCATCAAAAAAACGAGGGGCCAACCGCGGTTTCCAACTTCATATTAATCGCAACTTTGTATCAAGCGCCGGGCAAAAAACCGGGATGGGATGTCCGGGTCATGCGCCCGGTAGTAAACTCCGCCTCTCGCCAGGCGCGGAGTCCGTGCCGTTTCCGGAAAAGTTTATGCCCAATACACCCGATTTTTTCGACGATCTTCCGCTGACCGCGCCGCCCGCGCCGCCCTCTTCCGCCCTCGTCCTCGCCGACGACGGCGACAGCGTTCCGCTGCACGAAACCGCCGCGCGCGATTATCTGGAGTACGCCGTCGCCGTGGTCAAGGGGCGCGCCCTGCCCGATGTCCGGGACGGCCAGAAGCCCGTGCAGCGGCGCGTGCTTTACGCCATGCGCGAGCTGGGGCTTGCCGCCGGCGCCAAGCCGGTGAAATCGGCGCGCGTGGTCGGCGACGTGATCGGCAAATACCATCCGCATGGCGATTCCTCGGTCTACGACGCGATGGTGCGCGTGGCGCAACCGTTTTCGCTGCGCTATCCGCTGGTCGACGGGCAGGGCAATTTCGGCTCGCGCGACGGCGACAACGCGGCGGCGATGCGTTACACCGAGGCGCGCCTGACGCCGATCGCCGAACTCTTGCTCGGCGAGCTTGACGAGGGGACCGCCGATTTCCAGCCGAACTATGACGGCGCGTTCGACGAGCCGGTCTTTTTGCCCGCTCGCCTGCCGTTTTCGCTGCTGAACGGCGCGTCCGGCATCGCTGTCGGCATGGCGACCGAGATTCCGCCGCACAACCTCGCCGAAATCGCCGAGGCGGCGATCTGCCTGATCCAGAATCCCCAGGCCGATCTGGCGGAACTGATGCGGCACATCCCTGGGCCGGACTACCCCGGCGGCGGACAGATCATTTCCTCCGCCGCCGAAATCGCCGCCGTCTATGCCAGCGGCCGGGGCAGCCTGCGCGTGCGCGCCCGCTGCGAGTTCGAGGAAATGGCGCGCGGCGCCTGGCAGCTGGTGGTCAAGGAACTGCCGCCCGGTGTTTCCTCGGAGCGCGTGCTGACCGAAATCGGCGCGCTGACGAATCCGCAGCCCAAGGCCGGCAGGAAAACCATCGAGCAATCGGCGGCGCAGTTGAAGGCGCTGTTCGCTTCGCAGCTCGAACGCCAGCGCGACGAGTCGGGCAAGGATGACGCCGTCCGGCTGGTTTTCGAGCCGGTCAGCTCGCGCCAGAACCGCGAGGAATTCGTCGCCCTGCTGCTCGCCCACACCAGTCTGGAAACGACGGCGCCGGTCAACCTGGTCGCCGTCGGCCTCGACGGCCGGCCCTGCCAGAAAACGCTCGCCGAACTTATCGGCGAATGGTGCCGCTTCCGGCTCGACACCGTGCGCCGGCGCGGCGAATTCCGCCTGACCAGGGCCAATGAGCGTATTCACATCCTCGAAGGCCGGCACATCGTCTTTCTCAATATCGACAAGGTCATCCGCCTCATTCGTGAATCCGACGAGCCCAAACCCGCGCTGATCGCGCGTCTCAATCTCTCCGAGCGACAGGCCGACGACATTCTCGAAATCCGCCTGCGCCAGCTCGCCCGGCTCGAAGGCCTCCGGATCGAGCAGGAACTTGAAAAACTGCGCCAGGGGAAAAGCGAACTGGAAAAGCTGCTGGCCAGCGATACGCTGACGCGCCGGCTGGTCATCAAGGAAATCCGGGCCGACGCGGCCCGGCACGGCGACGCGCGGCGCACGCTGATCGAAGCGTCGGCCACGGCCTCGCGTGCGGAAATCCCCGCCGTCGCCGACGAGCCGGTGACCTTGATCGTCTCGGCCAAGGGCTGGGCGCGCGCGCGCCAGGGCCACAAGCTCGATCTTTCCGGCATCGCCTACAAGGACGGCGACGGTCCGGGCGCGGCCCATGAGTGCCGCACGGTCGACTCGTTTTTCATCCTCTCCAGCGAAGGCCGCGCCTTCACCGTGCCGGTCGCCGCGCTGCCCGACGGGCGCGGCATGGGCGCGCCGCTCTCTTCGTTCGTGGACATGGGCAACAGCAAGATCGCGCACGTGCTGGTCGGCGCGGCGGAGGATGAATTCCTGATCGCCAAGACTTCCGGCTACGGATTCATCTGCGCCTACGGCGATCTCGTCTCGCGCCAGAAAGCCGGGAAGGCGTTCCTGAGCATGGAAGACGGCGCCGCCATCCTGCCGCCCGCGCCCATCGCGCGCGGCGCCGGCGTGGATCACGTCGCGGCGCTCTCCAGCGACGGCCGCCTGCTCGTTTTCCCGCTCGACCAGATGAAACGCCTCTCCGGGGGCAAGGGCGTGCGGATCATCGGCCTCAAGGGCAAGGAGACATTAAAGTCGGTGATCGCTCTCCAAGGCCCCGTCGCGCGCATCGTGGGCACTTTCCGCAACCGGCGGAAGGAACTCCTTTCGGAAGAAAAACATCTCGGCCAGCGCGCCCGGCGCGGCGCGGCGGTCGGGCTGGTGA
>JAISNE010000348.1 GCA_031276375.1 Accumulibacter sp. | reverse complement strand
CCTCATGGCGCGGCGCGTGGAACGGCTTTCCCGCAACCCCTTCTCCAGCAGTCGCCGCGCATTGAAAACAGCCCGATCCTCCCCTTTTGAGATGATGAAAATCATGGAGAAACGAACGCATTCGAGAAATTACGAACTGGTTGCGGTGTTCATGCGAAACGGCTTCCGCGTCGAAAAGGACGCGACCGAGGCCAAGGATTCCTGGTATGACGAAGCACTGGCGCGCGGCTTCGACAGCCAGCCGTTCAAGACCTTGTACGACTTTGGTTTTTCCGCCCGGGCGGCGCGCATGTCGCCGTCGATGACTTTTCTCAAGAAGCTGGCGGAGCGCTTCGTCCATGAGCTTTCGCGCGATGGCGACCTGGCGCTCACGCGCCGGGCCGCCCGGCCGGACGCGCGGGTATTCGCGGAACTGCGCCAGGAATCCCCCTATGCCATCGGCGTGGAATACATCGACGACGCCTGGTTGAGGAACGTCTGGTGGCAACTATCCGATATTTTCGACGCGGAGTTCGCGGCGTTTTCGGGCACGCCCGAGGATTATTTCAAGAGCAAGAACCCCGCGCTGAACACGGTGGGGCGCGTGTTTTTCCACCTGGTCGAACACAAGACGGATGATTTTCCGTTCGCGTTTCTCGCCACCTACAGCACCATCGGCGGGAAAAAAGACACCGTCGCGCATCTGCCGCTGAAGAACGCGCTGATCGAAAACAAGGGCGATCAGGGAAAGCTGCTCGCGCTGCTGGCGACCGTGAGCAAGGCGGCGGATCGCAGCGCGTTCATCTCCGGGCTGACCGAAAGCGGCGAATTGTTCTCGCCGCTGGGGTTTACGGCGAAAGACGCCCATACGTTCCTCAAGGAAATGCCGCTTTACGAAGAGTGCGGCATCGTTTGCCGGATGCCCGACTGGTGGAAAAAGAAAGCCGGCGCCCGCGCCGTCCTGTCGATCGGCGGGAAGAAACCCGCCACCCTTGGAATAGAGGCCCTGATCGCCTTCGATCCGGCGATCTACATCGGCGACATGGAGATCAGCCGGGAGGAGGCGGAACAAATCCTCGCCATGTCGGAGGGGCTTTCGTTCATCAAGGGCAAGTGGGTCGAACTCGATCGCCAGAAACTGCAAGAGGCGCTGAGCGCCTTCGACAAGGCCCGGCAGATGAAAGGCATGACCTTTGCCGAGGCCATGCGCCTGCAAATGGGCCTCTCGGACGCGCCCGCCCGGTTCGGCGACGAGGTCGAAATCACCCACGGCGAATGGCTGAACGCCATCCGCGCGAGGCTCCTGAGTCCTTCCGGGACGGGCGGCCTGACGCCCGGCAAGGATTTCCGCGCCGCCCTGCGCGGCTATCAGCAGACCGGGCTGAACTGGCTGGGGAGCATGAAGGACCTGGGCTTCGGCGCCCTGCTGGCCGACGACATGGGCCTGGGCAAGACGGTGCAGGTGCTGGCCCTGCTCGACGCGCTGCGCGAGAAAAGCGGCGGGACGAAAAAACGCCCGAAAGAGAGCAGGATTCCGGGAATCAAAAGCCTGCTCGTGGTGCCGGCCTCGCTTTTGCCAAACTGGCGGAGCGAAGCGGAAAAATTCGCGCCCCGCCTGAAAATTTCGATCGTCCATCCGGGAAGCCGCGAAGGGAGCCGCGAATTCTCCCTGGACGACGCGGATTTGTTCATCACCACCTACGGCATGGCGTCGCGCCTGGAATCGCTCGCCAAGCCGACGTGGGACATGCTGATTCTCGACGAAGCGCAAGCGATCAAGAACCACGCTTCCCGGCAGGCGAAAGCGGTCAAGAACCTTCGCGCCGCGACGCGCATCGCCATGACCGGCACGCCGGTCGAAAATCGCCTGTCCGATCTGTGGTCGATCTTCGATTTCCTGAACAAGGGTCTGCTCGGAACGAGCAAGGAATTTTCGGACTTCGCCAAAAAGCTGTCCGAAAGCGGAACGGGCTACGGAAAACTGCGCGAAACGATCGGGCCGTTCATCCTGCGCCGCCTCAAGACGGACAAGGCGATCATCTCGGACCTGCCGGACAAGATCGAAATGCGGACATTCGCCACGCTGACGAAAAAGCAGGTCGTGCTTTACGAATCGCTGGTAAAAGACGTGGCCGCCGCCTTGCGGAACGAGGATATCGAACCCATGGCGCGCCGCGGCCTGGTGCTTTCCAGCATCATGAAATTCAAGCAGATTTGCAATCACCCCGACCAGTATCTGGGCCAGGGCGCCTTCGACGCCCGGCACGGCGGAAAATTCGAGGTGCTCTCGGAGATTTGCGAAACGATCCGCGAAAAGCGCGAGCGCGTTCTGGTGTTCACCCAGTTCAAGGAAATCGTCGCCCCCCTCGCCCGCTTCCTCGAAACGGTCTTCGAGCGCCCCGGACTCGTTCTCCACGGAGGAACGCCGGTCGCCAAGCGCGGCCAGCTGGTCAAGACCTTCGACGGTGACGACTACATCCCGTTCATGGTGCTGTCGCTCAAGGCGGGCGGCGTCGGCCTGAATCTGACCGCCGCGAACCACGTCGTGCATTTCGACCGCTGGTGGAATCCGGCCATCGAGAATCAGGCGACGGACAGGGCCTTCCGCATCGGGCAGCGGAAAAACGTCATGGTGCATAAATTCGTGACCACCGGCACGATCGAGGAGAAAATCGACAACATGCTCGAAGAGAAACGCAAACTGGTCGACGAAGTCGTCTCCGCGAACTCCGGTGAAAAATGGATTACCGAAATGAGCAATACCGAGTTGATGAATCTGTTTACCCTGGAGGTGTGAGGTGAGCTGGTTTTCATTCAAACCCTATGTGTCGGTGGCCGAACGGCGGGCCAACGCCCAGAAAAAAATCGCGTCCCTTGGCAAGACCACCAAACTGTCGCCGATCGCCATCTCCGGCAACAAGATCGCCAGAACCTGGTGGGGCGCCGCGTGGTGCGAGAATCTGGAACGCTACGCCGATTACGAAAACCGCATCGAGCGCGGACGATCCTACGTGCGGAACGGGCAAGTGATCGATTTGTCCATCTCCGACGGCAGGGTCACGGCGATGGTGATGGGATCGGAGTTGTATCGCGTCGAGATCGAAATCGACAGCCTGTCCACGAAAAAGTGGCGGACGATCGCCGCGCAAGTGGGTCGGCGCATCGGCAGTCTGGCCGAGCTTGTCGAGGGAAAATTTCCCAAGGAACTCGGCGAAATCTTCATGCGCCAGGGCGAGGGCCTTTTTCCATCGCCGGCCGAAATACACATGGAATGCGACTGCCCCGATTACGCCTACATGTGCAAGCACATCGCGGCCACGCTCTACGGCATCGGAGCGCGGCTGGACACCGACCCCTTGCTGTTTTTCAAACTGCGCGGCATTCCCTTCGAGTCCCTGCTGAAAAAATCGGTGGACGAGAAAATGAAGAGCCTCTTGAAAAACGCGCACAAGAAAACGGATCGCGTGCTGACCGGCGACATCGCCAGGATTTTCGGATTGTGACCGCCGGATTGTGGC
>JAISNE010000281.1 GCA_031276375.1 Accumulibacter sp. | reverse complement strand
TTTGCTGCGCCCGGTCGGTCCCCGGCCGGACCACGCGCCCGCGGCGCGCTTCGCCGCCGAAAGACACGCCGGAGCCGCGCGCGGCGGCGAGCCGGAAAGCATCGGCGGCTTTCGCATCGGCCAGAACGTCCAGCATCCCAGGTTCGGCCTTGGCGTCATCGTCGACGCCGAGGGTAGCGGCAGCCATACGTGCGTCCAGGTCAATTTTGACGCGCACGGAATGAAATTGCTGGATTTGAAGTACGCCAAGCTGACCGCCGCTTGACCAGAAGACAGAGGACGGAGGACAGAGGACAGTCAGTTACCGGCGCTACGCGCCGCAAGTATTACTGTCTTCAGTCTTCTGTCCTCAGTCCTCTGGATTGCCGTGGCGAATACCTTTGTTGGTGAACGGGCGCGGCAATGAACCCAACGCCCACGACAACGCGCCCAACCCCCAAACCCCCGTCATTGCGAAGGCTGGAGGCCCGTGGCAATCCATCGGCTTTCATCCGCGCGATGATGCCAGTCTACCGTTCCTGCCTGAACGCCGAATGGCTATCCCGTACTATCGCGCTCCCTACTCGGACTCGTCAAAAAAGCTAAATGCGATGGCCCTGGTTCGCGTGGCCAGCTTTCGGACGAGCGCCGCGCCGGCACTGCCTTGGTGCGGCTTGCCGTTTCCGCGCGCCAGTGCTGTGCGCCGACGGGCGGACGGTACGCGGATGGCGTGCCGGCGACGTCCAAGCCGTATGTCAAGGCCATGAAAAACAAGGAGGTTTTCACCCTGGCACGGCTGATGCTTAGGGTGCTCGCGTGAAACTCGACAGATATCGTCCGAGGAATATTTCTTTGTAACGGGGAGGGCGATCTCCCCGGAATAGGAGCGCATCATGAAAATGCTTACCGCCATCATCAAGCCGTTCAAGCTTGACGAAGTCCGCGAGGCGCTTTCCGCCATCGGCGTGCAGGGCATCACGGTGACCGAGGTCAAGGGCTTCGGTCGGCAGAAAGGACACACCGAACTTTATCGCGGCGCCGAATACGTGGTCGATTTTCTGCCCAAGATGAAGATCGAAGCCGCGATTTCCGACGATCTCCTCGATCAGGTGATCGAAGCCGTCGAAAAGTCGGCGGGAACCGGCAAGGTCGGCGACGGGAAGATTTTCGTCTTCGACCTCGAACAAGTCATCCGCATTCGCACCGGTGAAACCGGTGAAGATGCCCTGTAACGATCCGGAGTAAATCGAGATGAAAAAACTTGTCACGACCTCATTGGCGGCGCTCGCCCTCGCCCTGGCCGGGAGCGCCCTCGCGCAGGAAACGGCCCCCGCGCTGGACACGGGCGACACCGCCTGGATGCTGACCTCCACCATGCTGGTCATCCTGATGACCATCCCCGGCCTGGCTCTTTTCTACGGCGGCCTGGCGCGCGCCAAGAACATGCTCTCCGTGCTCATGCACGTGTTCATCATCGTTTGCATGACGACCACCCTGTGGTGCGTCTACGGCTACACGCTGGCTTTTTCCGGCGAGGGGGCGGTCGTCGGCAATCTGGACAAGCTCTTTCTGAGAGGCATCACCATCGGCAGCCTGAACGGCACGATGCCGGAATACGTGTGGGTGGCGTTCCAATCGACGTTCGCCGCGATCACCACCGCGCTGATCGTCGGCGCCTTCGCCGAACGCATCCGCTTTTCCGCCGTCGTCGTCTTCTCGCTCCTGTGGTTTTCCTTCAGCTACGTGCCGATGGCGCACATCGTCTGGGGCGGCGGCTTTCTCGGCGCCGACAAGGCGATGGACTTCGCGGGCGGCACGGTGGTGCACATCAACGCCGGCACCGCCGGTCTGGTCGGCGCCTATCTCTTGGGGAAAAGGGTCGGTTTCGGCCGCGAAGCCTTCACGCCGCATTCGCTGACGCTCACCATGGTCGGCGCTTCCCTGCTGTGGGTCGGCTGGTTCGGCTTCAACGCCGGTTCCGCCGTTCATGCCGACGGCACCGCGGGCCTGGCCTTCGTCAATACCATCGTGGCGACCGCCGCCGCCACTTTGTCGTGGATCTCCGCGGAAGTCGCGTTCAAGGGCCGGCCCTCGATGCTCGGCGCGGTGTCCGGCGCGGTCGCGGGTCTCGTCGCGGTGACGCCGGCCGCCGGCTTCATCGGCCCGATGGGTGCCATCGTGCTTGGCCTGCTCGCCGGCGTGATCTGCCTGTGGGGCGTCAATGGCCTGAAGAAACTGCTCGGCGCGGACGACGCCTTCGACGTGTTCGGCGTGCACGGCGTGGGCGGCATCCTCGGCGCCATCCTGACCGGCGTGCTGGCTTCCCCCGACCTCGGCGGCCTGGGCAACACGCTCATGGACGACCCGCTGAGCATGTCGATCGCCAGCCAACTGGCCATCCAGATCAAGAGCGTCGGCGTCACCATCGCGTGGTCGGGCATCGTCGCCTTCGCCGCCTACAAGATCGCCGCCATGACCGTGGGTCTGCGGGTTTCCGAAGAAGAAGAACGCGAAGGCCTGGACATCACCTCGCACGGCGAATCGGCCTACCACTACTGACCCACGACTCTTCTTTGGCAACCCCCCTTGCGGGCGTCT
>JAISNE010000254.1 GCA_031276375.1 Accumulibacter sp. | reverse complement strand
CCAGGGATAGTCATTCGGTGAGGATGGCTTCGTTTTACAACAAGGGGCGTAATCGATCATGCTGGAAAACTATTTCCCGGTGCTGATTTTCGTTCTGATCAGTATCGTTTTCGGGGCGGCGCCGGTGATATCCGGGCTGGTGCTCGCTCCCCATCGTCCCAACAGCGAGAAGCTCTCTCGTTACGAGTGCGGCTTCGAGGCATTCGATGGCGCGCGCACGAAGTTCGATGTCCGTTATTACTTGATTTCGATCCTGTTTATTCTCTTCGATCTGGAAGTCGCCTTTCTGGTGCCGTGGGCGACGATCTTCAATGAAATCGTGCAGACCGATTCGGTGAAGTGGTTCGGTTTCGTGGAAATGCTGGTTTTCATAGCGATTCTGGTGGTTGGCTACGTCTACGCGTGGGCCAGGGGCGCGCTGGATTGGGAGTGATTGAAGAATGGGTATCGAGGGAATTCTCCAGGAAGGCTTTATCACCACGAACGCCGACAGGCTGATCAATTACATGCGCACCGGCTCGATGTGGCCGATGACCTTCGGCCTGGCCTGTTGCGCGATGGAGATGATCCACACGGGCTGTTCGCGTTACGACCTCGACCGTTTCGGTATCGTCTTTCGCCCGAGTCCGCGCCATTCCGACGTGATGATCGTCGCGGGAACGCTGACCAACAAGATGGCTCCGGCGTTGAGAAAGGTCTATGATCAGATGCCCGAGCCGCGCTGGGTCATTTCGATGGGTTCCTGCGCGAATGGCGGCGGCTACTATCATTACTCCTATTCCGTGGTGCGCGGCTGCGACCGCATCATTCCGGTCGATATCTATATTCCCGGCTGTCCTCCCACGTCCGAGGCGCTGCTGTACGGCATCCTGCAATTGCAGAGCAAGATTCGCCGCACCAGCACCATCGCCCGTTAATCCATCCGAAAGAACGCCATGTCCGCCAAGCTTGAACGGCTCAGCCAGAATTTGCAGAAGCATCTCGGGGAGCGGATCGCCGGGTTGCAAACGGCTTTTGGCGAGATTACCGTCGATGTCGATGTGGCCGTCTATCCGGAGCTGATGCTGAATCTGCGCGATGAGCCGGAACTCCGTTTCGAACAGTTGATCGATCTTTGCGGCGTCGATTATTCGGCCCATGGCGACGGCCGGTGGACGGGAAAGCGTTTTGCCGTGGTGAGCCACCTGACTTCGGTGACTCACAACTGGCGTTTGCGTGTCCGCTGTTTCGCGCCCGATGACGATTTTCCCGCGGTGCCGTCCGTCGTCTCCGTGTGGAGTTCGGCCAACTGGTTCGAGCGGGAGGCGTTCGACCTGTTCGGGATCGTTTTTCCGGGGCATGCCGACCTGCGCCGCCTGCTGTGCGATTACGGCTTCATCGGGCATCCCTTCCGCAAGGATTTCCCGGTCAGCGGTTATGTCGAAATGCGCTACGATCCGGAACAGAAGCGCGTCGTTTATCAGCCCGTGACCATCGAGCCGCGCGAGATAACCCCCCGGACCGTCCGGGAAAAGAACTACGGGAACGTGGAAAATGCCTGATATCCAGAACTACACCCTCAATTTCGGCCCCCAGCATCCGGCGGCGCACGGGGTGTTGCGCATGGTGCTCGAACTCGACGGCGAGGTCGTCACGCGCGCCGATCCGCACATCGGCATGTTGCATCGGGCCACCGAGAAGCTGGCGGAAACGAAAACCTGGATTCAGGCGCTGCCTTACATGGACCGGCTCGACTACATGTCGATGATGTGCAGCGAGCATGCCTATTGCCTGGCCGTCGAGCGGATGCTGGGCATCGAGGCGCCGATCCGCGCGCAATACATCCGGGTGATGTTCGACGAGATTACCCGGATACTGAGCCATCTGCTGTTCATCGGTTCGCACGGCCTCGATGTCGGCGCCATGTCCATGATGCTGTACGCCGTGCGGGAACGCGAGGATCTGATCGATTGTTATGAAGCGGTTTCCGGAACACGCTGGCACGCGGCGTATTATCGTCCCGGCGGGGTTTACCGCGACCTGCCGGACAGCATGCCGCAATACAAGGAATCGAAGTGGAAGAACGGCGCCAGGCTCAAAAAGTTGAACGAGGCCCGCAGTGGAAGCCTCCTCGATTTTCTGCAGGACTTCGTCAACCGCTTCCCGAAGATCATCGACGACTACGAGACCTTGCTCACCGATAACCGTATCTGGAAGCAGCGCCTGGTCGATGTCGGCGTCGTATCGCCCGAGCGCGCGTTGCAGCTCGGCTGCACCGGCGTGATGCTGCGCGGTTCCGGTTTTGCCTGGGATCTGCGCAAGAAGCAGCCTTACGCGGTTTATGACCGTCTCGATTTCGACATTCCGGTCGGGCTGACCGGCGACTGTTACGACCGTTATCTCGTGCGCGTAAACGAAATGCGCCAGTCGAACCGCATCATCGGGCAATGCATCGATTGGCTGCGCGCCAATCCGGGGCCGGTCATTTCCGACAACCACAAGGTGGCGCTGCCGCACCGCGCCGGCATGAAGTCGAACATGGAAGCCTTGATCCACCATTTCAAGCTGTGTTCGGAAGGCATTCACGTCCCGGAAGGGCAGGTCTATTCGGCCGTCGAAAATCCCAAGGGGGAATTCGGCGTCTATATCGTTTCCGATGGCGCCAACAAACCTTACCGGCTGAAGATCCGTTCGGGCGCCTACGCCCATCTGGCGGCCATCGATGAACTGGTGCGCGGCCACATGATTGCCGACGTGGTAGCCATTATCGGCAGTATCGATATCATTTTTGGCGAGATAGACCGCTGATGTTGACTAAAGAGTCCATACAGAAAATCGATCGCGAGATTGCCAAATATCCCGCCGGGCGGAAACAGTCCGCGGTGATGGCGGCGCTGGCCATTGCGCAGGAAGAACTGGGCTGGCTGCCGAGCGAGGCGATCGAGTTCGTGGCGAATTACCTGGATATGCCGCCGATCGCGGCCTACGAGGTGGCGAGTTTCTACAACATGTACGATCTCAAGCCGGTCGGCAGGCACAAGCTGACGGTGTGCACCAACCTGCCGTGCATGCTGTCGGGGGGCGTCGACGCCGCCGAATACCTCAAGAAGAAACTGGGCATCGGTTTCAACGAGACGACTCCGGACGGACGGTTTACGCTCAAGGAAGGCGAGTGCATGGGCGCCTGCGGCGACGCGCCGGTCATGCTGGTGAGCAATCGGCGCATGTGTGGCGGCATGCGGCCGGATGAAATCGATAAACTGCTGGAGGAGCTCGAATAATGGCAATCCTCGGCGCGCTCAACCCGATACTGACCGTCGGTTGGGATGGCGGCGCCGCGTGGCGTTTGCAGGACTACGTCAAGCGGGGCGGCTACAAGGCCCTCGGAAGGATTTTCGAGGAAAGGATTTCCCCGGACCAGCTCATCGGCGAGATCAAGAAATCGGGGCTGCGTGGGCGGGGCGGCGCGGGTTTTCCCACCGGCCTGAAGTGGAGCTTCATGCCAAAGGACTTCAAGGACGGCAAATACATCGTCTGCAACACCGACGAAGGCGAGCCGGGGACGTTCAAGGACCGCGACATCCTGCGCGGCAACCCGCACGCGGTGATCGAGGGCATGGTCATCGCCGCCTACGCGGTGGGCGCGGCGCGCGGCTACAACTACATCCACGGGGAAATCTGGGATATCTACAAACGCTTCGAGGAGGCGCTTGACGAGGCGCGCGCCGCCGGATTCGTCGGCAAGAACATCCTCGGGTCGGGTTTCGATTTCGAGCTGTTTGCCCACCACGGTTACGGGGCCTACATCTGCGGCGAGGAATCGGCGCTGCTCGAATCGATCGAGGGCAAGAAGGGGCAGCCGCGTTTCAAGCCGCCGTTCCCGGCGAGCGTGGGCCTTTACGGGAAACCGACCACCATCAACAACACCGAGACCTTCGCCGCGGTGCCCTTCGTTCTGAACATGGGCGCCGAGGCCTATCTCGAAGCCGGCAAACCGAATAACGCCGGCACCAAGTTGTTCTCCGTTTCCGGGCACGTCAACCGTCCGGGCAATTATGAAATCCCGCTCGGCACGCCGTTTCCCGTCTTGCTCGAAATGGCCGGGGGCATGCGCGGCGGGCGCAAGCTGAAAGCCTGCATTCCGGGGGGATCGTCCGCGCCGGTCTTGCCGGCGGAAGTAATCATGGCCTGCACCATGGACTATGACGCCATCGGCAAGGCAGGCTCGATGCTGGGCTCCGGCGCGGTCATCGTGATGGACGAGACGACCTGCATGGTCAAGGCGCTGGAGCGCCTGTCGTATTTCTACCACGAGGAATCCTGCGGCCAGTGCACGCCGTGCCGTGAAGGTACCGGCTGGCTGTACGCGATCGTGCATCGGATCGAACACGGAGCGGGGCGCCCGGAGGACCTGGACCTCTTGCGCGGAATCACGGCGAACATCATGGGACGGACCGTTTGCGCCCTGGGCGACGCGGCCTCGATGCCGGTGCAGGGTTTCCTCAAGCATTTCCGGGACGAATTCGAGTACCACATCGAAAACGGGAAATGTCTCGTCCCGCCGGAAGTGCAACGCGCCGGCAGCACGTTCTTCAAGGCGACGGTTTAAGGCGGCGATATGCTAGATATTGAGATTGACGGCAAACAGGTTCAGGTGCCTCCCGGCAGCACGATCATGGACGCGGCCCGGGCGGTGGGCGCTTATATTCCGCATTTCTGCTACCACAAGAAGCTGTCCATCGCGGCCAACTGCCGGATGTGCCTGGTGCAGGTCGAAAAAGCCCCGAAACCGCTGCCCGCGTGCGCCACGCCGGTGACCAACGGAATGAAGGTATTCACGCATTCCGAACTGGCCGTGGCGGCGCAAAAGGGGGTGATGGAGTTCCTGCTCATCAATCATCCGCTCGACTGCCCGATCTGCGACCAGGGCGGCGAATGCCAGTTGCAGGATCTGGCGGTGGGCTACGGCGGAACGGCGTCGCGCTTCCGGGAAGCCAAGCATGTCGTCATGCACAAGGACGTCGGGCCGCTGATCTCGATGCGGGAAATGTCGCGCTGCATCCATTGCACGCGCTGCGTCCGCTTCGGTCAGGAAATCGCCGGGGTGATGGAACTGGGCATGGCCAACCGCAACGTGCATTCGGAGATCCAGACCTTCGTCGGGCGCAGCGTCGATTCCGAGCTTTCCGGTAACATGATCGATCTTTGCCCGGTGGGGGCGTTGACCTCCAAGCCTTTCCGCTATTTAGCGCGAAGCTGGGAATTGTCGCGCCGCAAGTCGGTCAGTCCCCACGACAGCCTGGGGACGAACCTGACGGTGCAGGTGAAGAACGATCGCGTGTTGCGCGTGCTGCCCAGGGAAAATGAAGAAATCAACGAATGCTGGATTTCCGACAAGGATCGTTTTTCATACGAAGCCCTGAATTCGGAGGAGCGTTTGCAAAAGCCGATGATCCGCGTCGACGGCGCCCTGCGCGAAGTCGAATGGAATGTGGCGCTCGACTACCTTGCCCATGCCCTGAAGGACATCGCCAGGGATCATGGCGCCGAGTCGATCGCCGCGCTGGCGTCGCCGCATTCGACCGCCGAGGAACTTTATCTCATGCGGAAAATCGTGCGCGGCATGGGCTCCGGCAATGTCGATTTCCGTCCGCGCCGGCGCGATTTTTCCAGCGACGGCAAACGCGCCGGCACGCCCTGGCTGGGAATGCGCATCGCCGAGATCGGGGAACTGGACGCCGCGGTGGTGGTCGGCAGTTTCCTGCGCAAGGATCATCCGCTGTTCGCGCAAAGGCTGCGTCAGGTGGCCAAAAAAGGCGGCAAGATAAGCGTCATCTCGGTGAGCGGCGACGATTCGCTGATCGATCTCTCCGCGCAGATCACCGTCGCGCCGCGGAATCTGGCCGGCGCGCTGGCGGGCGTGGTCAAGGCCGCGGCGGCGCTGCGCGGAGCGGCGGTTCCCGCCGGGCTTGAAGCGGTCGAGCCGTGCGAGCAGGCGAAAGCCATCGCCGGGAGTCTGGCGGAAGGCGGGAAAAAGGCGATTTTCCTCGGCAACGTCGCCGAACAGGTCGAGCAGGCCGGACAGTTGCACGCGCTGGGCGCCGAACTGGCCAGGCTGACCGGCGCTTCATTGGGGTTCATCGGCGAAGCCGCCAACAGCGTCGGCGGCTATGTCGCGGACGCCCTGCCCACGGACGGGCTTGACGCGCGCCAGATGTTCGTCCAGGCGCGCCGGGCCTATCTCCTGATGGGTGTCGAAGCGGAATTCGATTGCGCCAATCCCCAGGAAGCCGTCGCCGCGCTCAGGCAGGCGGATCTGGTGGTGATGATGACGCCGTTCCGGAGCGCGGCGGCGATGGAATACGCGGACGTGCTCCTGCCGTTGGCGGCCTTCGCCGAAACCTCCGGCACGTACATCAGCGCCGAGGGGCGCGTGCAGAGCGTCAACGGCGTGTGCCGTCCGCGGGGCGACGCGCGTCCGGGCTGGAAGGTGCTGCGCGTGCTTGGCAACGTGCTGGCGCTGCCCGGATTCGAATACGCATCGAGCGAAGAAGTCCGCGATGAATTCATTCCCGCCGGCGCCTCGTTCGTCGAAAATCTGGACAACGGAATCGCCTTGCCCCTGGCTCCGGTCGCGCCCGCGCCCGCCGGAGGGCTGGAGCGCATCGCCGACGTGCCGATCTACTTCGCCGACGCGCTGGCGCGCCGGGCGCCCGCGTTGCGGCGGACGCGGGACGCGGCCGAGCCGGTCGCGTATCTTCACCCGGCGACGTTCGAGCGGCTCGCGCTGGACGCCGAAGCGCGGGTAAGAGTGCGGCAGGGGCAGGGGGAAGCCGTTCTGGCGGCCCGCGCCGACGCCAAGGTGCCTCCGGACTGCGTCCGGGTCGCCGCGGCTCATGCGGCGACCGCCGCGCTGGGTGAGATGTTCGGATCAATCAACGTGGAGCGCGCATGATGGTCGAGACGCTTCAACTATTGCTGCCAGGCTTCCTGATGCCGTTAGTGGACTGGCTGATGCGGTTCGGCGAGGGAATCTTCGGGAGTCTCTGGCCGGATATCGTCACCGTCGCGTGGACGGTAATCAAGGCGATGCTCATCGTCGCGCCCCTGCTGGGCGCGGTGGCTTACGCGACATACGCCGAGCGCAAGGTCATCGGCTGGATCCAGGTGCGCGTCGGGCCGAACCGCGTGGGGCCGTGGGGGCTTTTGCAGCCGGTGGCCGACGGCGTCAAGGTCCTGCTCAAGGAAGTCATCATCCCCGCCCACGCGGACAAGGGAGTCTATCTGCTCGCGCCGCTCTTTTCCTTCGCGCCGGCGTTGCTCGCCTGGGCGGTGATTCCGTTCAGCGATTTTCTCGTGCTGGCCAACGTCAACGCCAGTCTGCTGTTCGTGATGTCGGTGACCTCGGTGGGGGTTTATGGAATCATCCTCTCCGGTTGGGCGCCGAACTCCAAATACGCCTTTTTTGGCGGCATGCGTTCCGCGGCGCAGATGATTTCCTACGAAGTCCCGATGGGTCTGGCCCTGGTGGTCGTGCTGATGGTCTCGAACAGCCTCAATCTGGTGGATATCGTCCAGGGGCAGGGCCGCGGGCTGTTCGCCGGGATGGGATTGAAATTCCTGTCGTGGAACTGGCTGCCGCTCCTGCCCATCTTCGTCGTATACGTCATATCGGTTTTTGCCGAGTGCAACCGTTCTCCGTTCGACCTGACCGAAGGCGAGTCGGAAATCATCGGCTACCATGTCGAGTATTCCGGAATGGCCTTCGCGGTATTCCAGTTGGCCGAATACACCGCGATGCTGATGGGCTGCACGCTGGTCAGCCTGCTGTTCCTGGGAGGCTGGCTGTCGCCGGTGTCCTTCCTGCCCGACAGCTTTCTCTGGCTGCTGCTCAAGATACTCGGCGTATTGGTGCTGTTTTACTGGGTGCGCGCCACTTTCCCGCGCTATCGCTACGATCAGGTCATGCGCCTCGGCTGGAAGGCGCTCATCCCGGTTTGCCTGATCTGGCTGGCGGTCGTCGCGTGCTGGATGCTGTCGCCCTGGAATATCTGGAAGTGAGAGGCGGGTCATGGGTTCGATGAAGGAAATATTCAACAGCCTTTTGCTCAAGGAATTGCTCAAGGGCTTGTCCGTGACCGGGCGTCTTGCCTTTGCGCGCAAGACCACGGTGTTTTATCCCGAGGAAAAGACGCCGCAAAGCTTCCGTTTCCGCGGTCTGCACGCGCTCCGGCGTCATCCCGGCGGCGAGGAGCGCTGCATCGCCTGCAAGCTGTGTGAAGCGGTCTGTCCGGCGATGGCGATTTCCATCGAATCGGGCGAGCGCGAGGATGGCTCGCGGCGGACGGTGCGTTACGACATCGATATGAACAAGTGCATTTTCTGCGGTTTCTGCGAGGAGGCGTGTCCGGTCGAGGCGATCGTCCTGACGCGCGTCTTCGAGTCCCACGGCGAGAGTCAGAGCGATCTGTACTACACCAAACCCATGCTGCTGGCCAACGGCGATCGTTATGAAGCGCAGATCGCCGCCGACCGCGAGCTCGATTCCAAATACCGCTAACAGGCGTCGATACGATGGAATTCAGAACCTTCGTTTTTTATTTTCTGGCGGCGATCCTGGTGTTCGCCAGCCTGCGCGTGGTGACCCTGCGCAATCCGGTGCATGCGGCGCTGCATCTCGTATTGGCCTTTTTCAGCGCCAGCGGCATCTGGGTTCTGTTGCAGGCCGAATTTCTGGCCATCGCGCTGATCCTGGTTTACGTCGGCGCGGTCATGGTGTTGTTTTTGTTCGTCGTGATGTTGCTCGACATCGATCTCGACCGCTTGCGCGAGGGGTTCTGGAGCTATCTGCCGCTCGGCTCGATCGTCGCCTTGCTGGTGGTCGCCGAGATGGGGCTGGTGCTGATCAGCCGGTACTGGGGGGTTCTGGAAAGCGAGGTTCCGCAGGCGGAAGCGGGGTACAGCAACGTGCAGGCGGTCGGCCGGCTGTTGTTTACCGAGTACGTTTATCCGTTCGAGCTGGCCTCGGTGGTGTTGCTGGTGGGCATCGTCGCGGCGGTCGCGCTGACCCTCCGCGGCAAGCGCAAGAGTAAATCGGTCAGTCCGTCGCAGCAGGTTTTCGTCAAGGCCAAGGATCGCCTGCGCATCGTACAGATGCCAGCCGAAAAGGGGGATTGACGTGGCGGCGGATTCGTACCGGGGAAGATCGCGCGGCGGCGCCTGCCGCCGTCCGCGCGAAGTCATCGGGGAGGCATCTTGTTAACACTGACACTGTCCCATTTTCTGATATTGGGCGCGATCCTGTTCGCCATCAGCATCGTCGGGATTTTCCTGAACCGGAAAAACCTGATCATCATCCTGATGTCGATCGAGCTGATGCTGCTTGCCGTCAATATCAATTTCATCGCTTTCTCGCATTACCTGCAGGATCTGGCCGGGCAGGTGTTCGTCTTTTTCGTCCTGACCGTGGCGGCCGCCGAATCGGCCATCGGGCTGGCCATTCTCGTGGCGCTGTTCCGCAACCTGAAGACCATCCACGTGGATGATCTGGACAGCCTGAAGGGTTGAAACATGGAAATGCAAAAACTCTACCTGCTCGTCCCCATGGCTCCGCTGCTCGGGGCGATCGTCGCCGGCCTGTTCTGCCGCGTGATTCCCCGGTGGCTGGCCCATGTGGCGGCCATTGCCGGCGTGGGCATCGCTTTCGCGGCGTCGATCATCATCTGGAACGACGTGGCGGCGGGCCATGCGTTCGACGGTCCGGTGTATCGGTGGATGACCTCGGGCGATTACGTCTTCCAGGTCGGTTTCCTGATCGATCCGCTGACGGTGACGATGATGCTCGTGGTGACTTTCGTCTCGCTGATGGTGCACATCTACACCATCGGCTACATGCGGGACGATCCCGGCTACAACCGTTTTTTCAGCTACATCTCGTTGTTCACCTTTTCCATGCTGATGCTGGTGATGAGCAACAATTTCATGCAGTTGTTCTTCGGCTGGGAGGCCGTCGGCCTGGTGTCCTACCTGCTGATCGGCTTCTGGTATACCCGCCCGACGGCCATTTTCGCCAACCTCAAGGCTTTTCTCGCCAACCGCGTCGGCGATTTCGGCTTCATCCTGGGGATCGGGCTGATATTGGCCAATTTCGGCACGCTCGATTACCAGCCGGTGTTCGACCAGGCCAAAAACCTGGCCGGGGCGACGATAAACCTGATTCCGGGAGACGACTCCACGGCGGTTTCGCTGATGAGCGTCACCTGCATTCTGTTGTTCATCGGCGCGATGGGCAAGTCGGCGCAGGTTCCGCTGCACGTCTGGCTGCCCGACTCGATGGAAGGCCCGACGCCGATTTCCGCGCTGATCCACGCGGCGACCATGGTGACCGCCGGTATCTTCATGGTCTCGCGCATGTCGCCGCTGTTCGAGCTTTCGGACACCGCGCTCTCGTTCGTCCTCGTCATCGGCTCGATCACCGCGCTGTTCATGGGCTTTCTCGGCATCATCCAGAACGACATCAAGCGGGTGGTCGCCTATTCCACCCTGTCGCAGCTTGGCTACATGACCGTGGCGCTGGGCGCGTCGGCCTATTCCGTGGCTATTTTCCATCTGATGACGCACGCCTTTTTCAAGGCGCTCCTGTTCCTGGCCGCCGGCTCGGTAATCATCGGCATGCACCACGACCAGGACATCCGCAACATGGGCGGGCTGCGCAAATACATGCCGATCACCTGGCTGACCTCGCTGATCGGCTCGCTGGCGCTGATCGGGACGCCTTTCTTCTCGGGCTTCTACTCGAAAGACTCGATCCTCGAAGCGGTCAAGCTGTCGCACATCGCGGGTTCCGGCTTCGCCTATTTCTCCGTGATGGCCGGTGTGTTCATCACCGCGTTCTATTCGTTCCGCATGTATTTCCTGGTATTCCACGGCGAGGAGCGTTTCGGCAAGCCGCCGGCGCAAGCGCATGGACACGCTCACGACGGGGCGCAGGCCGCGGCGGAACACCACGGCCTCGCGCCGGGACAGAAACCGCACGAAACGCCGTGGGTGGTGACCCTGCCGCTCATCCTGCTGGCGATCCCCTCCGTCGTCATCGGGTACGTGACCATCGAGCCGATGCTGTACGGCGGTTTCTTCGGAAAGGCCATTTTCATCGACGGGCAAGCCCATCCGGTGATGCAGGAACTGGCGCGCCATTTCCACGGCGCCCTGGCCATGGGCTTGCACGTGTTTTCACTGCCGGTGCTGCTGGCGCTTGCCGGCGTGCTTTCGGCCTGGTTCTTCTATCTCGCGCGGCCCGGAATTCCGGCGGCGATCAAGGCCGCTTGCGGGCCGCTCTATACGCTGCTCGAAAACAAATACTATTTCGACGAGTTCTACGAACGGGTGATCGCCGCCGGCGCTCGCCTGCTCGGTCGCGGATTGTGGAAGGGCGGGGACGCCGGAGTCATCGACGGTCTGATCGTGGACGGTTCGGTGCGCGTCGTGGCCGGGATTGCCATGCTGGCGCGCCTGTTCCAGTCCGGCCATATTTACCACTATGCCTTCACGATGATCTTTGGCGTCTGCGCGCTTCTTTCCATTTGTATTTGGCTCTTGCGCGCCTGAATTGAATAACGACTGGGAACGCTATGTCAGGATTGCCGATTCTTTCGCTAGCCGTCTGGGTGCCGATCTTCGCCGGCTTCATCGTGCTGCTGTTCGCCGGCGCCGACCGGGATTCGCCTCGCGCGCGCGCGTTGGCCATGCTCGGCGCGCTGGCCGGCCTGCTCGTGACCTTGCCGCTGTACGCCGGTTTCGACACGGCGACGCCGGCGATGCAGTTCGTCGAGATCCTGCCGTGGATCCCGCGCTTCGAAATCAACTACCATCTGGGCGTCGACGGTATTTCGATGCTCTTCGTCATTCTCAACAGCTTCATCACCGTCATCGTGGTGCTGGCCGGCTGGCGGGTGATCGAGAGCAAGGTGGCGCAGTACAACGCCAGCTTCCTGATTATGTCGGGGCTGCTCAACGGCATCTTCACCGCTCTGGACGGCATGCTGTTCTACGTCTTTTTCGAAGCCTCGCTGATCCCGCTTTACCTGATCATCGGCGTCTGGGGCGGCCCGAGACGTGTTTACGCCGCCTTCAAGTTCTTCCTGTTCACCTTGATGGGATCGCTCCTGTTCCTCATCTCGCTGATTTACCTGTACCTCGATTCCGGCAGTTTCGCCATCCTGGACTGGCATCGGATGCCGCTTTCGCTGGCCACGCAGCAATGGATATTTCTCGCCTTCCTGGTGGCTTTCGCGGTCAAGGTGCCGATGTGGCCGGTACACACCTGGCTGCCGGACGCCCACGTCGAAGCGCCGACCGGCGGCTCCATCGTGCTGGCCGCCATCGCCTTGAAACTTGGCGCGTATGGCTTCGTGCGCTTTTCGCTGCCGATCGCTCCCGATGCCTCGCATGCCTTCTCGGGCCTGATTATCGGCTTGTCGCTGATCGCCGTCGTGTATATCGGCTTTGTCGCGCTGGCGCAGGAGGACATGAAGAAGCTGGTCGCCTATTCGTCCATCGCGCACATGGGATTCGTGACGCTCGGGTTCTTTCTTTTCAGCCCCCTGGGGATGGAAGGCGCGCTGGTGCAGATGATTTCGCACGGATTCGTCGCCGGCGCGATGTTCTACTGCATCGGCGTGATGTACGACCGGGTGCATTCGCGCCAGATCGCGGATTACGGCGGCGTGGTCAACACGATGCCGAAATTCGCCGCCTTTTTCATGCTCTTTGCCATGGCCAACGCCGGTTTGCCGGCCACCTCGGGATTCGTCGGCGAATTCATGGTCATCATGGCCGCGGTCAAGTTCGATTTGTGGATAGGTTTCATCGCGGCATCGACCATGATCCTCGGAGCCGCCTATACCCTGTGGATGTACAAGCGGGTCGTTTTCGGCGCCGTGGGCAACCACCACGTCGCCGGATTGACCGACATCAGCCGGCGCGAAGGGCTGGTGCTCACGCTGCTGGCGGTTTGCGCGCTGGGCATGGGCCTGTACCCGCAGCCCTTCACCGAAGTCATGCACAGCTCGGTCGACGAGTTGCTGCGTCACATCTCCGTAAGCAAGATCCAATAATTGGTATTCGCTATGACGCTTGCCGAAATGCAATTTGTTGTGCCCAAGCTGGGCATCGCCAGCGCCGAGATTTTCGTGCTGGCGATGGCCTGCCTGATCCTGATCGGCGACCTGTTCGCCAAGGACAGGGACAGAACCATCACCTACGTGCTGACGCAGCTCACGTTGCTCGGCGCCGCGGTGGTGTCCGTGACCGGCAGCGGCGCCGAAGAGGTCTCCTACACCTTCAGCAACATGTTCGTCGCCGACCGGATGGGCGATCTCCTGAAATTCCTGGTCTATATCAGCGTCATCGCCGTCCTGTCCTATTCGCGCGCCTACGTACTGGATCGTCCGGAGATGGCCAAGGGCGAGTTCTACGTGCTGTGCCTGTTCGCCACGCTCGGCATGATGGTCATGATTTCGGCGAGCCATTTCCTCACCGTCTACATCGGCATCGAATTGCTGTCGCTGTCGCTTTACGCCATGGTGGCGATGAACCGCAACTCGGTGGCCGCGACGGAGGCCGCCATGAAGTATTTCGTGCTCGGCGCGCTGGCCTCCGGCCTTCTGCTCTATGGCATGTCGATGCTCTACGGCGCGACCGGAACGCTCGAAATACCGGCGTTCGCCGAGCGCCTGTTCAAGGGCGCGGGATACGACGGAATCATCGTCTCCTTCGGCCTGGTTTTCCTGATTGCCGGAATCGCCTTCAAACTGGGCGTGGTGCCCTTCCACATGTGGATTCCCGACGTCTATCACGGCGCGCCGACGGCGGTGACGCTGTTCATCGCCAGCGCCCCGAAGCTCGCGGCGTTCGCCGTGGTGATCCGCGTGCTGGTCAACGGGCTGATTCTCTTCTCCCACGATTGGCAGATGATGCTGATCATCATGTCCGTGCTGTCGATGGCCGTCGGCAATTTTGCCGCCATCGCGCAGACCAACATCAAGCGCATGCTGGCCTACTCCGCGATTTCGCACATGGGCTTCATGCTGCTGGGCATGGGAACCGGCGTCATCATGGGCGACCCGAGTTTCATCATCAGCGCCTACAGCTCGTCGATGTTCTATGTCGTGACCTATGTCCTCGCCAGCCTGGGCGCTTTCGGCACGATCCTCCTGCTCTCCCGCGCGGGCTTCGAAGCGGACGAAATCAGCGACTTCGCCGGGCTGAACAAACGCAACTCCTGGTACGCGGCAATCATGATGACGATGATGTTCTCGATGGCCGGCATCCCGTTCTTCGTCGGTTTCTTCGCCAAACTGTCGGTGTTGCAGGCCGCCGTCGCCGGCGGGCACCTGTGGCTGGCGCTCGTTGCCGTCTTTTTCTCGCTGATCGGCGCGTTCTATTACCTGCGCGTCGTCAAGGTCATGTATTTCGACCCGCCGGCAAGCGCCGAGCCGATCGAGGCAACGATGGACGTGAAGCTGCTCCTGTCGGCCAACGGCCTGGCGGTCGCCCTGATCGGCATTCTCCCGAACGGTCTGATGATGCTTTGCACGGAGAGTCTGGCCGATTCCATCGTCTTTTGACCTTTTCACCCGACTTTTTCAGCCGATTTTTCCACCAGTGCCGATGAATCGGACGGCCCCGTCCGCCGGGGCTTTTTTTTGCTTTTTCGCCGGGGCCGTGACGCCTTGAATCGAGGTTTGAATGAACAGACAGCATCCGGAAGACTTTTCCCACCTGGCCGAGACACCGCTCGAAAGCTCGCGGGTTTTTCGAGGCAAGCTCCTCGACGTCCGCCTGGACCGGGTTCGCCTGCCGGACGCCAGCGAGACCACGCGCGAGTACGTGAAGCACCAGGGCGCCGTCGTCGTGATCCCGGTGCTGGACGACGGCAAATTCATTCTCGAACGCCAGTTCCGCTATCCCATCGGCGGCTGCGTGATTGAATTTCCCGCCGGCAAGATCGATCCGGGAGAGCCTGCCGAGCATACGGCGCAAAGGGAACTGCTCGAAGAAACCGGCTTTACCGCCAGGCAATGGCGCCATCTCGGGCGCATGCATCCCTGCGTCGGCTATTCGGACGA
>JAISNE010000166.1 GCA_031276375.1 Accumulibacter sp. | reverse complement strand
GCCATTTCCTCGCGGCGCAATCCGGCGGTGCGCCGGCGGACTCCCGTGGGGAAGCCGAAGTCCGCCGGCTGGCTGCGCTGGCGGAGGGCTTGCAGGAAAGCCGCGAGTTCCTTGCGGCGTGCGCTGTTTGCTTCGTTTTTCATCGTAAACCAACTCCGGTTTGAAACGTCGCCCGCAGGAAAGGCGGGGGGTTGGAATTCCCTTTTGTTGCCCTTCTCTCCTCTCCTCCGAGGAGAAAGCGCCAAAGGCGGATGAGGGGCGGCGCCGTTTGCCCGAACGCCTGTTGCCACGGAACCACCAGTCCTCTCCCGCCCCTGCCGGGGCACCCTCCCCCACAAGCGGGGGAGGGAAACAATATCTCCGACTTCCGCATTTTACGTTTCGCCCAAGGTGTTAGTTCCAATACCAGTATAAATAATCGTCTTGTCAGGGTATGGCGGCCTCGTTAAGATCGCCCCCATTTATCGCCTCCATTTCCGGCGGCGTTTTTGCAAGGAGAACATAGATGGCCGGCAAGACCCTTTACGACAAGCTGTGGGACAGCCATGTGGTGCGCCAGGAAACGGACGGCACCTGCCTCCTCTATATCGACCGCCACCTGGTGCACGAAGTGACCAGTCCGCAAGCCTTCGAGGGTTTGCGCCTCGCCGGGCGGCGGCCGTGGCGCGGCGATACGGTGGTGGCGGTGGCCGACCACAACACGCCGACCGATCACTGGGAGCGGGGCATCGAGGACCCGGTATCCCGGTTGCAGGTCGAAACGCTGGACGCCAATATCAAGGAATTCGGCGCGCAGGTTTATTTCCCGTTCAAGCACGCCAACCAGGGCATCATTCACGTGATCGCGCCGGAGAACGGCGCCACGCTGCCGGGCATGACGGTGGTTTGCGGCGACAGCCACACGGCGACGCATGGCGCGTTCGGCGCGCTGGCGCATGGCATCGGCACGTCCGAGGTCGAGCACGTGCTGGCCACGCAGACGCTGGTGCAGAAGAAAATGAGGTCGATGCAAATCAAGGTCGATGGCCGGCTCGGCCCGGGCGTCGCCGCCAAGGATCTGGCGCTGGCGATCATCGGCCGCATCGGCACCGCCGGCGGCACGGGCTGCTGCGTCGAATTCGCCGGCACGGCCGTCGAGGCGCTATCGATGGAAGGGCGCATGACGCTGTGCAACCTGGCGATCGAAGGCGGCGCGCGCGCCGGTATCGTGGCGGTCGACGCGACCACCATCGGCTATCTCGAAAACCGGCCGTTCGCGCCGAAGGGCGAGGACTGGGAGAGAGCCGTCGCGTACTGGAAGACCTTGCGTTCCGACACCGACGCGGTGTTCGACGAAAAGGTCGAGCTCGACGCCGGCGAAATAGAGCCGCAGGTGACCTGGGGCACTTCGCCCGAACAGGTGACCTCGATCCACGGCAAGGCGCCGAATCCGGCGCGGGAGAAGGATCCGGTGCGCCGCGCCGGTATCGAGCGGGCCTTGAAATACATGGGACTCGAAGCCGACATGCCGATCGCGGAAATTGGCATCGACAAGGTCTTCATCGGTTCCTGTACCAATTCGCGCATCGAGGATCTGCGCGCCGCCGCCGCCGTCGCCAAGGGCAAGAAGATCGCCGCCGGCGTCAAGCTGGCGCTGGTCGTGCCCGGTTCCGGCCCGATCAAGCGCCAGGCCGAGGCCGAGGGGCTCGACCGGATCTTCATCGCGGCCGGCTTCGAGTGGCGCGAGCCGGGCTGTTCGATGTGCCTGGCGATGAACGCCGACCGGCTGTCGCCGGGCGAACGCTGCGCCTCGACCTCCAACCGCAACTTCGAGGGCCGCCAGGGCCCCGGCGGACGCACCCATCTGGTCAGCCCGGCGATGGCCGCCGCCGCCGCCATCGCCGGTCATTTCGTCGACGTCCGCCACGTCTGAAAAGGAGCACACCGCATGAAAGCCTTCACCCGACTCAATGGCCTCGTTTGCCCGCTGGACCGCGCCAACGTCGATACCGACGCGATCATCCCCAAGCAATTCCTGAAATCGATCAAGCGCAGCGGTTTTGGCCCCTACCTGTTCGACGAGTGGCGCTACCTGGACCACGGCGAACCGGACATGGACTGCGCGAACCGTCCGAAGAAACCGGACTTCGTGCTCAATCAGGCGCGCTATCGGGGCGCCCAAATCCTGCTCGCGCGCGACAATTTCGGCTGCGGTTCGAGCCGCGAGCACGCGCCGTGGGCGATCGACGATTATGGTTTTCGCGCAATCATCGCGCCATCGTTCGCCGACATTTTTTTCGCCAACACCTACAAGAACGGGCTGTTGCCGATCGTCGCCCCGGCCGAGGCCGTCGACCGCCTGTTCAAGGAGTGCGCGGCAAGCGAGGGCTACAGGCTGGACGTCGACCTGACGGCGCAGACGGTGACTTCGCCGACCGGCTTCTCCTTCGCCTTCGACATCACGCCGCACCGCAAACACTGCCTGCTCAACGGCCTCGACGAAATCGGCCTGACGCTGCAACACGCCGACGAAATCCGCGCCTTCGAAGCCCGCCACAAGGCATCGCAGCCCTGGCTGTTCGCCGGGTAATTTCAAACGAAAACCCGATTGGCAACGAACCTCGGTTATTCCGGGCGCCGTTCCGTTGTCACCCGCCCGCAAAAAGGTAAGTCCTGTGAACTGCCGGTCTCATTCGTCACCTCCTTTCGGGTGATTATGACGACCGGACAGATCGCGCGCCACGGATACGGACAGATCGGAAGCTCTTGACAGGAATCGCGGCCGTTCCTGAACGAAAAGGGCGAAGCCGCGGCGGCGCCGTTCCGGAAATCCGGCGCGAAGAAGAAGCCGAAATTGGAATAAACTCGAGACTTTCTGGTTTTCACGGGCGTCCGGAGTTTTCATGTACCAGTCGATAATCACCGAGGTCGACGAAGGC
>JAISNE010000109.1 GCA_031276375.1 Accumulibacter sp. | reverse complement strand
GCGCCGGTCGCGGGTAAGGAACCCAACCATGCACTCACAGCGCGTCGAGAGCTTGAGCCATGCCCAGCGTGAGCGGCTGGCCTACATCGACTTCCGGCTCTACTTCCTCGGCGAAATAGGCCGCTCCGATCTGATCGACCGTTTCGGCATGGCGCCTGCGGGCGCAACCCGCGATCTGGCGCTGTACCGGGAAATCGTCCCCAGGAACATCGAGTTCGACGGTAGCAGCAAGGTGTACCGGATTGGCAGGACTTTCGCGCCGATCTTCGAGCACGCCTCGCAGCGCGTGCTGTCATCTCTGGCCTTGGGCTTTGGCGACGGGGAGAACGCGGCGTCCGCGCCATTGCTGCCCTGTGAGTCGCCCACGGCCCTCTCCAACCCCAAGATGGACGTGTTGGCTCCGATCTGCCGCGCCATCCACGCCAAGCGCCCGGTCGCCATCCGCTACCACTCGATGAGCAGTGGCAAGACGCAGCGGGTCATCGTGCCCTTTGCCCTGGTGGACACCGGTCTGCGCTGGCATGTCCGCGCCTTCGACCGCAAAAGCGGCGAATTCCGCGACTTCGTCGTCACCCGTATCGAAGCGCCGACCCTGCTCGACGAGGCCCCCCAGGCCCACGAGCGCCCGGACAACGACATCCAGTGGACGCGCATCGTCGAGCTGGACTTCGTGCCGCATCCCCGTCTGGTCCGGCCCGAAATCATCCGCATGGACTACGCCATGGAAGGTGGCGCGATCAGGATGCGCGTGCGTGCGGCGGTCGCGGGCTACATGCTGTTGCGCTGGAGCGTGGACTGCTCGCCCGACCACCGCCTCACCGAAGAACAGTACCGCTTGTGGCTCGCCGACCCACTGGCCTTGTACGGCGTCGAGAACGCCAAGCTGGCCCCCGGCTATCAAGCCCCGGCGAATCCGAAAAAACGATAAGGGAAGAACCACCGCAATGGCCAAGACACTCGAAGCCCACGACAAACTGATCCGCGAAATCTTCGAGGGCAGCTACCAGTTCGAGATTCCGGACTACCAGCGCCCCTACGCATGGACGACCGAGCAGGCGGGTGAGCTGTTCGACGATCTGGTATCGGCCATGCAGGAAGCGCGCATCAGCGGCGCGGGCAGCCAGTATTTCCTCGGCAGCATCGTCATCATCAAGAATGATCGGGAGCAGAGATCGTTTGTTGTCGATGGCCAGCAACGCTTGACGACGTTGACGATGCTTTTCGCGGCCTTGCGATGCGCATGGCAGGAAGCCGGTTACGACAAGGGCGTGAAAAGCGTGACGCCTTTCCTCTACGAAGAGGGTGATGAAATGCTCGGCAAGGCCACGGGTTATCGCCTGATCGCGCGCGAGGAAGACGCCGACTTCTTCCGCGCCAACGTGCAGGAGCCGGGCGGTATCGCGCAGTTGGTCGCCAGCACCGCCAAGCTCGACGACAGCCGTTTGCGCTTCCGCGAAAACGCCGCGCTACTGCTGGAGCGGGCCAAGGCGCTGCCCGCCGCCGATCTCGACGCCTTGTGGAAATTCCTCGCCAACGACTGCTCGCTGGTCGTCATCTCCACGCCCGACCTCGAAGCCGCCTACCGCATCTTCTCGGTACTGAACAATCGTGGCCTCGACCTTGCGCCCATCGACATCATCAAGGCCGAAGTGCTGGGCCTGATCCGCACCACGGCGGGCGAATCCAAGAGCCGCGCCTACGCGAAGGAGTGGAGCCGCATCGAAAACACGCTGGGCCGCGAAGGCTTCGGCGACCTGTTCGTCCACATTCGTACCATCTACGCCAAGCAGAAGCAACGAGCCACGCTGGTCAAGGAATTTCAGGAATACGTCACCGAATACAAGAAGCCCATCGACCTGATCGACAAGGTCATCAAGCCCTACGCCGAGGTCTGGGACTTCGTGCGTAACGCCGACTTCGAGGCCACGGAACTGGCGGAGACCATCAACGAGTACCTGTCGTGGCTCAACCGCGTGGACTTCAAGGACTGGGTACCTCCGGCGCTGGTCTATTTCAAGCGGTTCCGCCAGCAGCCCCAACGGCTCGCCGAGTTCTTCCAGTTGCTGGAGCGGCTGACCTATTTCCTGCTCGTCACGCGCGCCGGCATCAACGAACGCATCGAGACCTACGCCGTGCTCACGAAGGAAATCGAGCCGGACATCTTCGACGGCGACGTGGCCGCGCTGAAAACGCTGGCCCTCACCGAAAATCAAAAGTGCGAGTTCGTCGCCGCGCTCGATGGCGACATCTACCGCAACTTGCCGAAGGCGCGCATGGCGCTGGTCTTGCGCCTTGAGTCGCTGGTGCGAGCCCCCGGAGTGAAACTCCAAAATGCCATGTCGTTGGAGCATGTCCTGCCGCAAACGCCGCCCGATGGTTCGGACTGGCTCCAGTGGTTCCCTGACGAGAACGAGCGCGAAGCATGGACGCACCGTCTGGCCAACCTGGTTCCGCTGGACAGGAACAAGAACTCTTCTGCCAGCAACTACGACTTTGCCAAGAAGAAGGACGTTTACTTCAAGGGCAAAGGCATGGCATCGCCCTTCGTGCTGACGCAACAGGTTCGTTCGGAAAACGACTGGACGCCCACGCTCCTGACCCAACGGCAGGAACGCCTTGTGTGCGTGCTCAAGCAGCATTGGAATCTCGAGGTCGCATCGGACGAAAAAGCGCCGGCGGGTTGAGGAACGTATTGATGCAGAGAAAACAACAAGACCAAAGCCGGATCAAGTGGATTTCCGACTTCCTCCGGAGCATCGCCGACGACCGCCTGCGCGACGTGCATGTGCGCGGCAAGTACCGCGCATGATCCTGCCGTTCACCGTGCTGCGGCGGCTCGACGCCGCTCTGGAGCAGAAGGGATCGCTCGATGCCGCCAATGGTTTCAATCTGCCGCGCATACCGAATGACATTGAAAAGAGCGACATCGCGGGCATTGCGCTTGGACGCCATGAATTGCCCCGTCGATCCGGTGAAGCGCACCCGTGCCGGATCAACCATCCATTGGCATTATGGATTACACAACAGGCCAAGGATCGGCAACTGGATGGGGCCGGGTTGGTGTTTGATTACGGCGCCTACGGCACGAAGGTCGGCACGCTGGAGCCGTATCGCGGCAAGACGGGATGGCTCACCCTGATGCTGGTTTCAGTCAAAGCGTTCCACAATCTGGAACAGCATTTGATCGTTGCGGCCACAACAACGGATGGCGTTATCCTGGAAGAAAACGACCCGGAAAAGCTGTTGCATCTCCCCGCGAAAGAAGAATCCGCGGGATTGTCCAGTCACGCGGACGACGCCACGCTCATGGCCGATGTGGAAGCCCGCAAGGCCCAACTGCTGCGGGAGGTCAAGCAGCGCAACCTCGGCTGCTTCGAGCAGGAAGTGCAGAAGCTGGATGCCTGGGCAGATGACTTGAAACTGGGGCTTGAGCAGGAAATCAAGGAAGTCGACCGCGAGATCAAGGAAGTACGCCGCACGGCGGCCACTTCGCTCACCCTGGAAGAAAAGCTCTCCTGGCAGAAAAAACAACGCGAACTG
>JAISNE010000102.1 GCA_031276375.1 Accumulibacter sp. | reverse complement strand
ACCAACGGCTATTTCGATACCGCCCTGACCAAGATGGCGCAAGGCGGCGATTCCGGCGTGACGGCGCTGGAGGCCGCCGCCGCCCAATCCCTTGCCAGCTATGCGGGGTTTGACAGCGGCGTGTGGGGCGCTTCGGCGGAAGGCCACCCGATCCTGAAGACCTTGCCGGTGTATATCGTCAACCCCGGGTTTACTTCCAATCCCCCGGTCATTACCTATGGCGACGATGAACGCGCCAAGCTCTATGCTGTCGGCCTGCAATGGTCGGCGTCGCCCGTGAGCCTGATCCCCGCGGAGGGTTTTTCCGGCAGGGGGGAGGCGAGGAACGCCACCGGGCAATTGAACGCGGGCGGTCACGCGGCACGCGCAGCCTTTTCCTCGGATTACTACGGCAACCTCGCGGGCGCGTTTTCCATCGCGCCCAAAACGCTCGCGCTCCCCGCCACGAACCTGGTCCAGGACAAGGTCTATGACGGCACGACCAGCGCCACCCTGGTCGACGGGGTGGAAACCGCCCTGCGGGCGACCCTGGTCGGCGATGAAAACCTGACCTTCCATGTCAACGCCCGCTTCGCCAGGAAGGACGCGGGCAATTACGATGTGCCGGTCACGGTCACGCTTGCCGACGGCAACGGGGAAAATGCCGGGCTGGCCTCGAATTACAACGTGCTTTCCACGGCGACCAGCCGCGCCGCCATTACCCCGAAGGCGTTGTCCGCCGAGGGGTTCACCGTGGCCGACAAGGTCTATGACGGCAGCGCCAGCGCCAGCGCGGCGGTCGTGGGCGCGGTGACGGGCATCCTGCCGGACGACCCCGTGACGGTGGGCGCGGTCACCGGTCAGTTCGACGATGCGCTTGCCGGGGAGGACAAGCCGGTCAGCATCGTCGCGCACCTCACGGGCGCGGGCGCGGGCAATTACACGCTCACCGGCAGCGCCACAGGCCGTATCGCGCCGCGCCCGGTGGAAATAGAGGGCGCGACCACCGCCACGGGCAGCGTGGAAGTGGCGGCAAGCGGCCTCCAGGTCGCCAACCGGGTGAGTGGCGACAATCTCGCCCTTTCCGGTTCCGTCACGCTGGAGGGGGCCGCGCCGGGTGTGCAGGGCGTCACGGGGTTTTCCAACCTGCTCCTCGATAACACCAACTACACGACCGAAGGTGCGACAGGCCGCGTGGCGCTGGAAGCGCCGCAGCCGTATCCCGCGAACGGCAACCTGCCGACCGGCTTTGCCCTGCAATCCGGCGAGGCCAGCGAATCGGTTGCCGGCAACGCCATGACCATCGCCCAGGAAAGCCAGAAGGCCGTCATCCACTGGGATACCTTCGACATCGGCGCGGGCTACAGCGTCGCCTTCGACCAGAAACACGGCGCTGCCGCCGTCGCGCTCAACCGCGTAACAGGCGGCGCGCAAAGCCTGATCGACGGCGCGCTCACCGCGCCGGGGCAGGTGTTCATCCTCAATTCCGCCGGGGTGCTGTTCAACGCGGGATCCTCCGTGAACGCGGGTGCGCTGGTCGCTTCCACGCTGGATATGCGCGACAGCAACTTCCTGGCCGGAAACTACCTGCTTGAAAACACATGGAGCGGCGGCAGGGTAGAGGCAAGGGGCGTCATCACGGTGGCGGAGGGCGGCTATGCCGCGCTCGTTTCCGGCGGCAAGGAAGGCAGCGGCGTAACGCACACCGGAACGACCACGGCCAAAGGCGGCGCGCTGCTCCTGGCGGGCGGCGAGGATATCCGGCTTTTACTGGATACGGACACCGCGCGCCTTTCGGGCTTCGAGGCCGCCACGCAGGGAGAACCCGTCCAGTTGGGCGGAACGCTCGATATTTCCTCGGAAAACGGCGCGGGCGGCGTCCTGTACACCACCCACAGGGTGGGCACGGATGATGATCTCGCCGTGGAATCCGGCGGCAAGGATGGGCAGGATGGCCGGTGGAAGCTGGAAACCGACGGATATGTGCTGGGCGAACTGGTTTCCCGCGCGCTGGAACTGGTGGATGTGGAAGTCGCCAGCCGGGAGAACGACATGATGGTCAATGACGCGATCGCCTGGGACCGCCACACGCTCACGCTTTCCTCGCCCCGGAACATCCTGGTCAACGCCGTGTTGACGGCGACCGGCACGGCGAGCTTCGCCGCCAATCACGGAACGGGCACAAACGCGCGCGGCGCCTACCTGGGTTCACCCTACGGTCTCTACATGGGCTTTGGCGCCCTGGGGTCGTCGGGCGGCAACGACGTTTCCGATTTCGACGATCTGGAAAGAGGCGTGTTCGCGGGCAAGATCGATTTTTCCTCACGCGGCACGGTGCGCTTGAATGGCGACCTCTACACGGTCATCTACGGACGCGAGGGGTACTGGCCTGATGGGGTGCTCGCCATGAACGCCAACCCCGACGGGCGCTATGTGCTCGGCTCGGACATCCACATCGGTGACGACGACGGGCGCGCCGTTCCCATCGGTACGGCGGAGACGCCGTTTGCCGGCAGTTTCGAGGGCTTCGGGCATGTGATCGACAATCTGCATGGCGGCGGGCTGTTCGGGCAGATTGGCGCAACCGGCAGCGTTTCCAACTTCGGTGTCCAGGTTGGCAGCACCATCCTGGGGAACACGGGGCCGAACAGCGGCATCCTGGCCGATGTGAATCAGGGGCGCGTTACCAACAGTTTTGCCGGGGGCCTGTCGTACCTGGATCTGGGAAACAACTATTATGACTATAACTTCAGCGTGTGGCCGGAGGGCAAGGGCGGCGCAAGCGGCGGGTTGGTGGGCGTCAATCATGGCCTCATCACCGGGAGTTATGCCTATGCCCATGTCGGTCGCAATCGCGCCCTCGGGGGGTTGGTGGGTACGAACGAGACAGGGGGCAGGATCATCAACAGTTTTGCCCTGAGCGACTTTCCAGTGAACTCCATCGTGTCGGAATACGTTGGCGGTCTCGTCGGCATCAACAAGGGCGAGATCAGCGGCTCGTTTTCCGACAGCGAATTCATAGACGGAAGCAGCATCAGTTACTCCAACATTGATGGGCGCGCCGGTTTTGTCGGCTGGAACACCTCGACCGGCGTGATCGAGAATGCCTGGTCCAACGCCATTGTTGCGGGCGATGGCGGTAATGGAGCGGGCTTTGTCGCCATCAACGACGGCCTGGTCAGGAACGCCTACGCGACCGGCACGGTAGGCGAGGGTCCCAATCAGTTCGGCAATGGCGGCACGATGGGGAGATTTCTCGCGGGCTTTGTCTACACGAACACCGGCGTGATCGAAAACGCCTATACGACGGCGCAAATCCTGACCGAGAATAACGCGACGTATGGCAAGCCGGAAAGGAGCGCCTTCGCCCATGAAAATACCGGAACCATCATCAACGCCTACTGGGACAAGACGCTGGTGGCGCAGGGTGCGACCGACAGCGCCCGCGCCGCCGATGGCGACACGATTGCCGACCATACCGGCGACACAAACGGTTCCGCCGCCGTCGGCCTTTCCGCCGCCAACGCGAAGCTGCTTGCCAGCTATGTCGGCTTCGACCCGGCGTTCTGGGGCAGTTCCCTCAATGGTCACCCGATCCTGAAGACCCTGCCCGTGGTCGCCAGCGCGACCGTGGTCGGCGAATATGGCGCAACGCCCAGCACCGCCACCCTGGCGACGCGCGGCCTGCAATGGGGCGACACCGCGGCTTC
The DNA here is from genome assembly GCA_031276375.1 of Accumulibacter sp. Lineage (GTDB taxonomy): Bacteria > Pseudomonadota > Gammaproteobacteria > Burkholderiales > Rhodocyclaceae > Propionivibrio. Next base: position 8,136 of record JAISNE010000102.1, on the reverse strand, counting down.
CCTCCTTGCCTACGCCCCGGATGCCGCGCTCCTTTCGGCTTCCGGCTTTCTCGACGCGGGCGTCTACGATCTCGCCCAGGTGTTTTCATGGCCTTCCCTCTACGATGACGTGAGCGGGGCGCTGCTCATTGCGCCCAGAAGGCTCACGCTCGCGCAAACCGGCATCGCGCGGGGCAAGACCTATGATGGCGACACCGCCGCCGAAGTCGCGGCAAGCGCCGCCAATGGCGGCCTCGTCGGCCTCGTGGGCGGCGAAACGCTGGGCGTGGCATATGTGGACGCGCGCTTTAAAGACAAGAACGCGGGGGAAAACAAGGCGGTGCGCTTTGCCGCCGTCCGTCTTGCCGATGGCGAGAACGGCGGGCAGGCCGCAAACTACACCATCGCCCGCAAGCCGCTGACCGACGCCATCGTCACCACCCTGGCCGACATCGCGCCCAGGGAAATCTCGGCCAGCTACGCGGTTTCGGACAAGGTCTATGATGGCGACACAACGGCGCGGGTCACGGCGCAAGATCTGGCTGGCCTTGTCGCCGGGGATGAAGTCAGGGCGCTGGCGACCGGCCAGTTTGCCGACGCCCATGCCGAAACCGGCAAGGCGGTCGCCATCACGGCTTCCCTGCAGGGGGGCGACGCGGCCAATTACCGGCTTTTGCCGGCGGCGGCGGGCGTCGCCAGCATCGCGGCGCGTCCGCTGGAATTGCAGGCCGTCCTGGCAAGCGGCAGCGAACCCTATGTCGTCAATGCCTCCGACATTACCATCCTCAACCGCGTGGGCGAGGACGATGTGGGGCTGGCCGGGAGCGGCGTCGTCACGGCGGGTGCGGTCGGCGAGCACGACATGGCGCTCAACAACCTTGGCGTGGCGAATCCCGACTACACCCTGGCGGGCGCGACAGGCAAGGCGCTGGTGGGCGACGCGCTCCTGCCCCACACGCCTTCCGGCGCGGATTACACGGCAGGCAGGGTGACCGTCTCGACCAGCGGAAACACCATGACCGTGGATCAGAGTGTCGATCGGGCGCTCATCAACTGGATGGGCTTTTCCATCGGCGTGGGCCATGCCGTCGATTTCGTCCAGCCGGGGCAGGGGGCCGTAACCCTGAACCGCGTGACCGGCAGCGAAAAAAGCCTGATTGCGGGCGCGATCACCGCGCCGGGGCAGGTCTACATCATCAACCCCAGGGGGGTGCTCTTCACGGGCGCGTCCTCGGTGGATGTCGGCGCGCTCGTCGCCGCCACGCAGGACATCGCGGACGCGGATTTCATGGCGGGCGTCCTGCGGTTTGGCGTGATTCCGGGCGCGATTCCGGGTGTGGAGCAGGCGGGCGGCATCGAAGCCCACGGCAGCATCACAACCGGAGAAAACGGCTACGTGGCGCTCCTGGGCAACACCATCACCCACCGGGGCGCGACAACCGCGCCGGGCGGCGCTATTGCCCTGGTCGGCGGCTCCGACATCACGCTCACCCTCGATACGACAACCGGCGCGTTGCGCGACGTCTGGGCAGGAAACGACGGCAATGACGCCAGCGCGCTCCGCGTCGGCGGCAAGCTCGATGTCGCCTCCGTGACCGGCGAGGCGGGCCGTATCCTGACACAGGGCGGCCTGGCGCTTGAAGGCGGAACGCGGATTGACGCGACAGGCGAGGATGGCGCGGCAGGCGTGTGGCGTCTTGCCCGCGCCGGGGATTTCCGGGTGGACGGGGAGGATGAAAACGCGACGACCCGCGGCGAGACGCTCACGCGGCTCCTGGAAACGCTGGATGTGCACGTCGAATCGAAAACCGGCGACGTGAACGTGGAAGACGCCATCCAGTGGAACAAAAACACCCTGACGCTTGCCGCCGCCAGGAATGTGAATATCGGCGACACGCTCCGCGTGACGGACGCGGGCAACCTGACCGCGTTCTATGGCGAGAGCAGCATCCGCGCCGACAAGAACGCGCCGGGGATCATCCTGGGGGATCTGGACGCGCGGCTCTACGGCGTGAACATGGCCTTCGCCAAGTATGCCGACGGCACGGACGCCGACCGTTTCGCGGGCAAGGTCGATTTTTCGGGCAGCGGCGAACTGAAGATGGGCGTGGCGGGCAAGACGCCCAACACCTACACGGTGATCGATTCGATTGCCGGGTTGCAGGCCATCGACACGAACCTTGCCGGGTTCTACGCGCTGGGCCGCGACCTTGACCTCACGGGCATCGACTGGACGCCGCTTGGCGCGCTGGAGGGTTCGCTCGACGGCCTGGGGCATGTCATCCACAACCTTGCCTCGACCCGGGGCGGGCTGTTCAACTCCAGCCTCCAGGCAGCGGTGCAGATGAATGCCCTCTCTGATTTCTACGACCCTTCGAAAGGCCCCGATATTCCCCGTCCGGTTGCCGACCAGCCGAAAATCTCCAACCTTGGCCTGGCGGACATCTCGCTCATCGTCCAGAACCCCTCCGGTTTCGCCGTAGGCGGCTTGTCCAATGCCTACTACGGCATTGCCGAGAATGATTTTGTCACCGGCGAAATCATCGTCACGAAGGATGTTGCTGGCCATTCCAGCGTGGGCGGCATGTTCGGCAAGACTGGCACGGTCAATCAGGGCGGCGTCAGCATTGTTGCCAACAGTTACGCGAAGGTGGACATTCACGCCGATGGGGTGTTTTACGTTGGCGGTTTCGTTGGGGCAACGGACGAAAGCTATATCACCAATAGCTACGCAGCCGGCAATGTTGACGGCGGCACGGGTGTCTTCAAGGGGCCATCGGGCGCGCCGGTACAGGGAACAGGCGGTTTCGTCGGCCAGAACGCCTATAACTCCATCATCAGTCGCAGTCACGCCTATGGCGACGTGACGGGGGTGGGGCAGGTCGGCGGCTTTGTCGGCGTCAATCAGGGGCAAGCCGCCATCCTGGGAAGCTCGGCGAGCGGCCACGCGCACCTGGCCGACATGGGCCTGCTCCTGGGCGGCTACGACCCGGCCTATGGCCCCTCGGTGGGCGGCTTCGCGGGCTGGAACTACCACGGCAGCATCCAGAATTCGTCTTCCAGCGGTTTGGTGACGAGCGGCTCCAGCGCGGAAGGCGGCGGCTGGGTCGGCGGTTTCGCGGGCTACACCCACGTGGACCATGACGGCACTTCGTTTTCCTATGGCAACGTTTTCGACAAGGATACGGCGGGCGTCGACCACGATGGCGGCGGCAACGGCGTACTTCCCATGGGCAACCATCATCACGACGGCGGCGGCAGCGGCACGCCGATCCTGGACGCCTACAACGCCAAATACGGCACCAACCTGACCCCGGAACAATTCCACGCGGGCGCGGTGGGCGTGAGTTCAGGGGAATTCGCCGCCATCCAGCAACAACAGGCCACCGACCCCGGCGCGGCGGCAAAAGCCTACGAAACCGCCCTGAATTCCGCGACCGGCGGCAACACCGGCGGCAATCCAGGCGATAACACCGGCGGCAATACGGGCCACAACTCCGGCGACAACACGGGCGGCAATACAGGAACACCGGGAACCGGAACCGGCGAAACGGAAGGCGCGGGAACCGATGGAACGGGAGGCACAGGAACCGACGGAACCGGAACCGGCGAAACGGGAGGCGCGGGGGCCGACGGCACAGGCATTGGCGGCACGGAACCCGGCGGTATTGCGGAACCCGGCGCGTCTCCGGGGAACACAGGGGACGCCAGCGGCAGCGCGCCAGGGGATACAGGCGGCGCGGGAACGCAACCGACCGCCGCCGAAGACGCGCGGGCCATTTCCGCGAACATCCAGCAGGAATCCGCCGCCCGCGCCCAGGCCGCCGCCTTCCGCTCCGGCGCGGGTTTCGGCCTCTCCTTCGGCGACAACGCCCCCCCGGTCGCGGAAAACCTGCGCATCCTCGACCAGAACTATGTCGCCGATGTTGAAGACATAGAAATCGATGGTCGCCGCTTCGACCTGCGCGACTGCGACACACCCCAGGACGAGACGTGCAAGAAATGAGCGCATTCGCGCCAAAAGTAGCGGGAGCATCCTGCTCCCGACCACCCCAAGGGGGAGCAGGATGCTCCCCCCACTTTGCCGTCATTGTTGTTTTGGACAATGCGCCATGGAAAGCAAAACGACGCAACCCTTTTGTACCCCGAACCCTGAATGGAGTGACGCCAATGTCTCCCGATAGAACCATCCTTGCGCTTTCTTTCCTGCTGGCGTCGTCCGCCTTCGCGCAGACGCACGCGCCTTCTGTTCCCTACGGCATTGGCGATGCCGGGCGGGAGACGGAGAAGCCGCGTCCATTGGCCCCGCCGCCCGCGCCCGCGCCAAGGATCGAACGGCGGGAAGCCGAACCCCTCACCTTGCCGCAGGGAAAAACCCTGCGGGTCAGGGAATTCACGCTGGAGGCCGACGAACCGCCGCCCTTTGCCGAAGCAACATGGCGGGCGGCGCTCCTGCCATACCAGGAACGCGATCTCACGCTGGCGGCAATCGAGGCCGCCGCCAGCGCGATTACCGAACTCTACCGCGCCAACGGCTACCCCGTGGCCAGCGTCTACGTGCCGCACCAGGACGCGCGGGATGGCATCGTGAAATTGCGGGCGCTGCCGGGACGCTATGGCGCCGTGCGCGTAAAAAACCAGAGCGCCCTGCGGGATGACTGGGTTTCGGCGCCCTTTCGCAAACTGCCGCCAAACGCCATCATCAGGACGGCGGCGATAGAGCGCGCCATGCTGACCATCTACGACCTGCCCGGCGCGCAAATGCCGGAAATCGCGCTCTCGCCGGGCGAGGCGGCAGGTACGAGCGATCTGGACATCGGCATTCCGGCGGGAAGACGCTGGAGCGCCCACGCCATACTCGACAACCACGGCTCGCGCTACACCGGCAAGAACCGGCTGACGGCGGGCGTGGCCTGGAATTCGCCCCTGGGCATCGGCGACCGCCTTTCCGTCGACGCCATGCAAAGCGAGAAATCAGACCTGGTCTACGGACGGCTGGCCTACGCCTTTCCCATCGGGCACGACGGCCTGCGCGCCGAAGTGGCGGCGGGCGAGACCACCTACGAACTGGGCGGTCGCTTCCTGGACCTGGATTACGGCGGCGTCTCCCGGCAATGGGAAACACGTCTGGAATATCCGTTCATCCGCAGCCGCGCCCTGGACGCGCGCGTCCGGCTGGAGTTCGCGCAAAAAAAGATGTTCGACGATTTCGACGGTATCCGCCTGAACGACAAGAAGGCCAGCGTGACAACGCTGGGCCTCGCCCTCCAGGGCTGGACAGGCGGCGGCGGCTACGGCAAGGCGGAACTCGCCTACACGCAGGGACGATTGAATTTCCTGGAAGCCGCCGAGAAAGACATCGACAAACAAGGCGTGGACACGCAGGGCCACTACCGGAAACTCAGCCTCGACCTGGCCGGTAGCGTCTTGCTCACCCGATCCTTGCGCCTGGAGACCAGCCTCGCGGCGCAATACGCCCTCTCCGGCAAGAACCTGGACAGCAGCGAACAGATGAATCTCGCCGGACCAAACGGCCTGCGCGCCTATCGGGAAAGCCTGACCGGCGACAACGGCTGGCGGCTGGATGTCGCCCTGCGCCACCCGTTGCCCACGGTCGCCGACATCGCCCACCAGGCTTTCCTGTTTGCCGGAACCGGACGGGTTCATGACAGCGACACGCGCTGGAATCCCGACGCGAAAGACGATCTCCGCTATTCGGACGCGGGAATCGGCTACCAGGCGCAAAAAGGCTTCGGCTTCGTGCGCCTGCAGGTCGCCCGCGCCCTGAATCCCGTGGACGGGCAATCCAGGACGCGCGTCCTGCTCATGGCGGGCGCGAGCTATTGAGCGTTGCCGCCACGCGAATAACCCTCTTGTCATGGTGAAAGTGAAAGGAAAACACATGGATTGGCTCTCCAACCTCATCGACTACGGCATCATGGGATTGCTGGGTTTCCTGGCCGTGCTGGTGCTGGCCATCGCGCTTGAACGCTTCCACAGCTATGCCCGTCTCGACCTTTCCCGGTTCGCCGCTCCGGCGGCCCTGGAGCTGGCCTTGTCCCGCCGTCTCTTCGTGATTGCCTCGGTCGCCAGCAATGCGCCCTATCTCGGCCTGCTGGGCACGGTGTTCGGCATCATGCTCACCTTCCATCGCATGGGCGAAAACGCCGCCATCGACACCGGCGAAATCATGATCGGCCTGGCGCTGGCGCTGAAGGCCACGGCGGCGGGGCTTGCGGTCGCGCTCGTCTCGGTGGTGCTCTACAACACCCTCCTGCGCGCGGCCAGGGTGAAAACCCTGCTCTGGCAAATGCGGCACGGCGAGGAAAACAAACAGGAGAACACATGACATGGATGGCGAAAAACCCTTCGAGAGCATGAACATGATTCCGTTCATCGACATCATGCTGGTGCTCCTGACCATCGTGCTCACCACTTCCAGCTTCATCGCCACCGGACGGCTCCCGGTCAACCTGCCCTCGGCCTCCGCGCAAAAGGCGCAGATCAAGGAAAACTGGATACTGGAAATCGACAGGGAAGGCAAACTCCACAAGGACGGCCAACCCTTGCGCCTGGAAGCGTTGCTGCGCCAGACCGCCGCTCTGGACAAGGAGACGCCCTTCCTCCTGCGCGCCGACCGCGCGGTGGCCCTGCAATCCTTCATTGACGTGCTCGATGGCCTGAAACAACAAGGCTTCGGCAAGATCGCGGTGGAGACCGCGGAAAAATGAACGCGGGGCAGCACGGCATGGAGCGCCGCGCCACGCCGCGTCATTTGCCCCGGCTCTGGCCCTGGTTCCTGCTTTCCTGCGCGATCTTCGGCCTGTTCGCCTTGCCCTTCGGCCTGGACATCCGCCTTGTCGCAAACACCCCTCCGGCGGAACGGTTGAGCCTGGATTTCCTGGGCGTTGTCGGGGAACGGCAAAAGGAAGCGCGGCAGGCAGGGGGCGAAACCTCCCGGACAGCCCGCCCGGCGGCGGCGGGCGCGCCCGCCCGCGTGGCCGTGGCCGCGGAACAGGCCGCGCAAAAGGTGGCACAACAGGCGGCAAAAGCGGCGGCGAAAGAGGCGGCAAAAGCGGCAGAAAAAGAGGCCGCGAAACCGCCGGGGAAGGAGGCGGTCTTCGTTGAGGAAACACCGGAAGAAAGCCGCGAAACACCGGCGAGACATGAGGCGGAGGCGGAGGCGCGCGATTCGCAAATCCCGCAATCCGCCCGTGACAGCGCCCAACCTTCCGCGCCATCCGCCGCGCAAATCACCGGCGCGGATGACAACCAGCAGGCAAAGCGCATCACCTCGGCAAAAACCGAGGAAGACGCCCTGCGTCGCTACGCGCCCCTGGTTGTCCGCCACATCAACGCGCATCTGCGCTATCCGCGCGAACTCAGGAAAAGTGGCGTTACCGGAAAACCCCGCGTGCGTTTTCGCATCGCCCTGACGGGGGAAATCGTGGGCGGCAGGGTCGAAATCGCCCAAAGCAGCGGTCATCCCGCGCTGGATCAGGCCGCCATTACCGCCACCCTCGCCGCCGCTCCCTTCCCCGCCCCCGCCCGGGAAACCGAAGTCGCCCCCCTGCTGGCCTTCCGGGTGGAATGAACAAATTGACGACAGCCCTCCAGGGCCGTCGGTCGATAACGCCATCTGGAAGGGTGTCTGGATTGCCACGGTCCTGCGGACGGCAATCCTCCAAACCCCCGTCATTGCGAGGGCCGCAGGCCCGTGGCAATCCAGACGGCCTCGTGGTTTGCTCCGGCGCTTCGGGAAACCGAACCGCCGAATGGATTGCCATGTCGCTTCGCGCCTCGCAATGACGAAAGTGGGGGGAGCTTCCAGCTCCCCCGCAGAACGCCCGGGAGCAAGATGCTCCCGCCACCTTATGACGCCCCCTTCGTCATTGCGAGGGCCGCAGGACCGGGCCTGTGGCCCTCGCAATGACGGTCCTGGCGGACGGCAATGAGAAACCCCTTTCCGCTGGATGTGATGATGTAGATACCCATGTTTCGGGCCGGGGTTTCGACCTTCGCGCCCCCTGAAGGGCGGGGTTTCAAACCGGAGCTGGCTTTGCGATGAAGGGGAGGGCGGGCAACTTGCGCTATAGTCGCGCACCTTCCGTTTTGTTTCATCGAAGACAAACTCCGGTTGGAAACCTCCCCCTTCGG
>JAISNE010000398.1 GCA_031276375.1 Accumulibacter sp. | reverse complement strand
TGTCAATACCAATTTTGTACAGCCTCGCGTTCGTGTCCATATCGATTTTCCAGTAAAAATTCCAGTGCAGGCCATTCGGAAACCTGAACCATTGGGGCGATTTTCCCCGTTTATCGGGTCGCCGTGTTGAATGGCGAGTCAACTTTCAAATGAACGGTGTTCATCAACAAAGCAAATGAACGGTGTTCAGATAGATTTGTAGCACAATATTGAGCGGCGTTCAATACCCTGATAAAATTTTCCGCGCATTGCCACAAGGCTTACAGAAGAAAGGAAGATCATGGCGCGCCGGGGAGAACACAGCCGCGAGGAAATCCGCCAGATGGCGCTGGACGCGGCGGAAGCCATCGTCGCCCGCGAAGGGTATCCGGGACTTTCCACCCGCCGGATCGCGGCGGCGATCCGGTACACGGTCGGCACCCTTTATCTGGTGTTCGAAAACCTCGACGACCTGACCCTGCAAGTCAATGGCCGCACGCTCGACGCCCTGTACGACTGGCTGCGGACGCATCAGGACGCGGCCGCCGCCGGCGCCGGGATTGCCGTCGGCCAGGACGTTGCCGCCTGCCAGGAGGCGATTCTCACGCTGGCCAACGCCTACATCGCCTACGCCGAAGCCGAAACGCCGCGCTGGTCGATGCTGTTCGAGTACGTCGTGCAGGAAAACGAGCAGCCGGAGTGGTATCTGCACAAGCTGGGGCAGGTATTCGGCCTCGTCGAAGCGGCGCTTCGCCCGCTGGGCGCCGGCGACCTCGAAACCCAGCGCATCGCCCGCGTCCTCTGGGCAAGCGTGCACGGCATCTGCCTGCTCAAGATTCGCCAGCGCATGGTTCTCGCGGGCAACCAGGAAACCGAAGCCATGACGCGCATGCTGGTGACCAATTTCCTGCGCGGCCTGCGCGGCTGACGCGGCGCGAACGACCCGGCAACTGGGCGGCAAGGGCGGCGAGGGCGGCGGTCAGCACCGGGCCGCCGCCGGCAGCGGAAACGATTCCAGGACCGCGTATTCGCGTCCGCCCGCCGCCGGACGCGAATGCACCAGCACGAAGCCGGAACACGGCCAGCGCAGCGGTTCCAGTGAAATCATGTCGACTTCCCCGCGCACAATCCGGGCCTTGCGCACGAGCGTGAGATGCGCGACGAAACGCGGCGCCGCGTCGAAAGCGATCGATGCCGCGCGCAACTGCCGGCGCAGCGCCATGACCAGCGAGCGCAAACCCTCCGCCGGCTCCGTGCATCCGGCCCAGAGCAGATCGTTATGCCGCCAATAACCGAACCGGTCGACGACGAGCTGGAACGGAGCCGCGTAGGCCCGGCGCCCGGCATCGATGACGCCGGACACGCAAGCCGCGTCGACCTCGCCCAGAAACGCCAGCGTCAGATGGATCGTTTCCCGCCGCGTGGGCCTGCCGCCAAAACGGCGAGCCAACGCCTCCGCTCCGTCAGCGAGCGCGCGTGACAGATCTTCGGGAGGCCAAAGCGCGAAAAACAGACGCATCGTGTTCATGGAAAGCTGCCATCAGGCACACGCCATGTCCGGGCATGGTCTGGCGCGTATGGCATTTTCATTATATATAACCTGTGGAGCGAGCGCCGAAAAGCCGCGACTCTCCTTCCCATCTCCCCTCCGGGGAGAAGGCGCCGAAGGCGGATGAGGGGCGGCGGGTCGGCTTGCCCAAACGCTCATCGTCACGGAACCGCCGACCCTCTCCCGCCCTTCGGGCACCCTCCCCCACGAGTGGGGGAGTGGAACACCTCCTGGCTTTTTTCGCCGTGCCGCTTCGCGTCAATCAAAAGCGCTCCTTTTCGTTTGACATCGGGGCCATCTCGTCGTCTTCAGGCAACGAGATTGCCTGTACTCGACGATTCAGATGATATCAACTGGAGTTGCCATACCATATTTCACGCTTCGCTATTGGCCTCATTCTCCGCCGACCACCACCGTCACCAGGTTTCCCTTCCGGACATGCCGGGCAAAGGCGGCGCGGACATCGTCCGCGGTCACTTTTCCGACATTGTCTACATAGGTGTCCAGGTAATCGAGCGGCAGACCGTAGAAGCCGATCGTCGCCACGTTGTCGAGGAGCTTGCCGTTACTGTCGAGGCGCAGGGGGAAACTGCCGCGGAGATACTGCCGGGCGGCCAGCAGTTCCGCCTCGTCCGGCCCCTCGGCGAGGAAGCGGAACAGCACGTCGCGCGCCACGGCCAATGCCTCGCCGGCTTGTTCCTTGCGGGTTTGCAGGCCGATCTGGAACGGTCCGGGCTGCGCCAGCGGCAAGAAGGCGCTATACACGCTGTAGGCGAAGCCGCGCTTCTCGCGCACCTCGCGCATCAAGCGCGAAACGAAGCCGCCGCCGCCCAGCGTGTAGTTGCCGACCTGCAACGCGAAGAAGTCCGGATCGCCGCGCTTCAATGCCGGCAGGCCGATCAGCACGTGCGCCTGCGCCGCCGGATGGGCCAGGCGCCGCTCCCCGCCGGCGGGCAGTCCGGGCGCGGCGGGCGCTTCGGGCGGCGAAGCGGCGGCGGGCAGATTTTCCGTCAGCCTCTGCGCCAGGGCCTCGGCCTCGTCCCGCCCGACGTCGCCGACGAGCGTGACCGTCGCGCCGCGGGCGCCGTAATGCGCCTTGTGGAAACGTTCGAGGTCGTCGCGCTCGATGGCCTGGATCGACGCGGGCGTGGCGCTGCGCCCGTAGGCATGGCGCGGATACAGGGCCGCCCGGAAAGCGCGGCTGGCGATCTCGTCGGGACGGGTCAGCAATTCTTTCAGCGCGGCCACCGTGCGTGCCTGCTCGCGCTTGAAAACGTCCACCGGGAATTTCGGCGTGGTCAGCACGGCGCGGAGAACGTCCAGCGCCGCCTCGCGCGTCCCGGACGCCGACAGCGTGCGCAGGCTGAGCGACGCGCGATCCATGTCCGCCTCGCCGGAAATACGCGCGCCGAGATCGGCGAGGCGGCTGGCGACGCCGTTCTCGTCCAGGCCCTCGACCCCCATGTTGAGCAGTTCGAGGGTCAGCTCCGCCAGTCCCGGCTTGGCGGCGGGATCGTTCGCGCTGCCGGCGGGAAAGTCGACCTGCACGTCGAGTATCGGCAAGGCGTGATTCTCGACGAAATAAACGCGCGCGCCGGACGGCGCGACCCAGTGTTCGATGGCCGGAGCCGCCGCCGCCATTTCGCTCATGGCCACGA
>JAISNE010000049.1 GCA_031276375.1 Accumulibacter sp. | reverse complement strand
TTCTGCTGCGTGTCGGTGCCCAGCGCCTCGGAACGCGCCTGCAGGGACTTGATGGCGACGTCCCACTCGTCCTTGGTATGGTACAAGTCGTTGCCGGCCCTGTCATAGGCCAGACTGTTCGTGTCCATGTAAGCTTTCATGTCCGCGGACATCGCCGTGGTACTGCCGCTGGCCTTCGCGTCCGCCTGCTTTTGACGCGCCTCGTTCAGCAACTGGGCGACCTTTTTCTGTTCCTCCTGCGTCTTCTGCATGTCGTTGATGTAGCCCATCGCCGACTGCTTGGCGGACTCCGACAGCGCCAGTTGGAACTTGGCGAACATCAGTTGCAGGCTGCTTGAGCCGATGTTGTTGACGTCGATCGTGCCGACGCTGGAAATGCCGCTGCTGCGCGCCGCGTCGAGTTGGGCCTGGGTTGGAATGACCATGATTGTTTCCTTTCGATTTCGCTATGAACATACAAGAAAAAAATGGAACGCCGACCCGTGCCCGGGCGCTAAGCGGCGGGACGATTACCGGAAACCGGTTTGGCCCCCCCTCCCCGCAAATCACCCGGCCGGGAAAGTTCGTCCCCGATCCGCGCCGGCGCTTGTTCCGTATTCGTACTCATCAAACAACTCCTTGAATCAAGAAGAAAAACAGTTGAAGAATCAATGCCGTTCGATGAAACGGCAAAACCGGCCGCGTCCTGCTTTTTCCCAGGGTCTTCAACTCACGCCCCGGCGGCCATCGCTGTATGATATCGCGCGACAGAAAAATATGTGAAAAATGTTACGAAAAAGGAAAAATAGCCGCGGTCGAAACCCCGCCCGCAAGAATGGGGTTCCAGGCTTCGCGCCTTTCTTGCGGGCGGGGTTTCAAGTGGGGCCGGCATCTTGCCGGCCAGGGGGCAAGCGGAGTTGGTTTTACGATGAAAATACTCTATCACCATAGAACGGCTTCCAGGGACGGTCAGGCGGTTCACATCGAGGAAATGGTCGCGGCGTTCAGATCGCTTGGGCACGAAGTCCGCGTCGTTTCGCCGACGGCCGGCGGGAATGGAAAAATGGGCGGGGAGGTCGGCTGGGTTCTCCGATTGAAGGAGCTGCTGCCCAGGGCCGTGTATGAATTGCTGGAGCTGGCTTATTCGGTCGTGGCCTACCGGCGCCTGGAGCGGGAAGCGCGGGCTTTCGAGCCGGATTTCATTTACGAACGCTACAATCTTTTCCTGCTGGCCGGCGTTTTTCTGAAGCGCCGACGGGGCATCCCGCTGCTGCTCGAAGTCAACTCGCCGCTGGTGCATGAGCGATCCTTGCACGGCGGCGGCTTGAGCCTGCGCGCGCTGGCGCGCTGGGCCGAGGGGACGGCCTGGCGAAGCGCCGACCATGTGCTGCCGGTGACTCGCGTTCTGGGGCGTTACGTCGCCGAATACGGTGTTCCGGAAGAACGCATCGCCGTCATTCCCAACGGCGTCAATGAGGCTCATTTTTCCGGCGCGCCGGACGCGCCGGCCGCCAAGGCCGCTCTCGGCCTGGCGGGACGGCTGGTGCTCGGGTTCACCGGTTTTGTCCGGGATTGGCATGGCGTCGATCGCGTCGTGCGCTGGCTGGCGACGGCGCAGGCTCCGGAAAACGCTTTTTTGCTGATCGTGGGCGACGGTCCGGCGCGGGGAAAACTCGAAACGCAGGCGGAAATACTCGGCGTCGCCGACAAAATCCGCTTTACCGGGGCGCTCGATCGTCTTGACGTTCCGGCCCGTGTCGCGGCATTCGATGTCGCGCTGCAACCCGCCGTGACGGCTTACGCCTCGCCGCTGAAACTGATGGAGTATCTCTATCTCGGCAAGGCCATCGTGGCTCCCGCCGAGCCGAATCTCCTTGAAATACTGACCGACCGGGAGAACGCGCTGATGTTCGACGCGCGGCGCGCGCGCGGCCTCGAAGACGCCTTGTCGATCCTGTGCGGGGACGCCGCGCTTCGCCGCGCGCTCGGGGCGGGCGCCCGCCGGACGATCGATACGAGAGAATTGACCTGGCGGGGAAACGCGAAAAAAGTCATCGCTCTCGCCGCTGGACGAAAAGCGTGATGGGCAAGATTCGAACCCTGCTTTTTTCGACCCTCTACCCGAGCGGAGTCCGGCCGGTGCACGGTATTTTCGTCGAAACGCGGCTTCGGGAGTTGCTGAAAACAGGGGAAGTGGAAACACGGGTGGTCGCGCCGGTGCCGTGGTTTCCGTTCCGCGGCAAGCGTTTCGGGGAATATGGCAAGTTCGCCGAAACGCCCGGACACGAAATCAGAAACGGCATCGAGGTGTTCCATCCGCGTTATTTCCTGCTTCCGAGGATTGGCATGAACATGGCGCCATTTTCCATGGTCAGGGCGGCGCTGCCGGCTGTCGAGCGTCTGCTGGCCGGGGGCTTCGATTTCGACTTGATCGACGCGCATTACTATTACCCCGACGGTGTCGCCGCCGGCCTGATCGCGGAAAGGCTTGGCAAGCCGTTCGTGGTCACGGCGCGGGGCACGGACCTCAATCTGATCGCCGATCATGCCCGGCCGAGATCGCTCATTCTGGACACGGCGGCGCGGGCGAGCGCGTCGATTGGCGTGAGCCGGGCGCTGATGGACCGTCTCGCCGGACTCGGCGCCGATCCCGGCAAGCTCCACGTGCTGCGCAATGGCGTCGACCTGGAGAGATTCCAGCCCGTTGACCGCGATGAGGCGCGCCGGCGGCTTGGCTTGCCGCCCGGAGCGCGGATTCTTCTTTCGGTGGGCCTTCTGGTCGAGCACAAGGGGCAGCGTATCGCCGTCGAGGCGATGACCCGCTTGCGTGACAGCCTGCTGGTCATCGTCGGAACCGGGAGGGAACGGCCGCGTCTCGAAAAAATGGCGGCGGACCTGAAGGTCGCGGATCGCGTTCGCTTCGCCGGACAGGTTCCGAACGGGCAACTGAAGACCTGGTACGGCGCCGCCGATGCGTTGGTGCTATGCTCCAGCCGGGAAGGCTGGGCGAACGTGCTGCTCGAATCCATGGCCTGCGGAACGCCGGTCGTGGCGTCGGATATTCCCGGCACCCGGGAAGTGGTCCGCTCGGAGGTTGCCGGCGGACTCGTGGCCGAGCGAACGGCGGACGCACTGGCCGGCGCCGTCGAAAAACTTTTCCGCGGCCCGCCGGCCAGGATGCAAGTGCGCGCCTACGCGGAAAACTTCGCTTGGGCTTCCACGACACGGGGGCAGCTCGATATATTCCGCGCCGCGTCGGCCTTGCCGCGAAAACATCACTGATCTGGAGACGCCATGGAAGGACTGCTGCTCAGCCTGGACGTGTTTTTCATGATTCTTCTTCTGGTCGCCGTCATTCGGAGAGGGAAGGGGAGCAGCTCCGATCTTGGATTCTTCTCGTTCTTGAGCGATCGCAAAGAAACGACGAAAAAGTAAGGAGAATATCCCGTGCGGGATTTGATGATGCTCGGAGGAATGCTGGTGTTCGTTCCTCTTGCCATTTCCGATGCCCTGGCCGCCTACATTTTGTGGGGATGGACAGCCGTTCTGTCGCCTGTGTATTACGTCTGGGGATTCATGCAGGGCGTCCGCTTCAATCTCATTTTCGCGGGCATCTCTTTGCTGCTGCTGTTTCTGAAACGCCGGAACACGCGGCCGTTCAAGGCCAATTCGACATTCTTGCTGATCCTGGCCCTGCTCGCGCATTCCATGTTGTGCGCATTGTTTTCCTATCCATTCAATCCGTTCAACGCGGTCCTGAGCGAGCAGTTTTTCAAGTCGATGCTCTTTTGCCTGGTGATGTTCTGGTTCGTGGTCGACCGTCATGACATGCATGCCTTGCTGGTCATGTTCGGGCTCGGGCTGGGATTCCACGGCGTGGTGGAAGGGCTGAAAGTCATCGCCTCGGGCGGTAGCCATCATGTATCCGGAATACCCACGTCGATGATGAGCGACAACAACCACTTCGCGGTCGGCATGGTCGTGGTCATTCCCATCCTGTATTACCTGTACCAGTATTCGTCGAAAAGACTGGTCAGATACGGTTTCCTGGCGGGATTTTTTCTGACCATCGTTTCGGTTCTGGGCACCAACTCGCGGGGAGGTTTCATCGCCCTGGGCTTTGTCGGGGTCTGGTTTTTTCTCACGAGCCGTCACAAACTGAAGACCCTGTTGCTGATCGGGCTCGCGGTGACGACGATTTTTCTCGCCGCGCCGGAATCCTGGTTCCGGCGCATGGATTCGATAGGGCAGGCCGGCGAGGACTCGTCGTTCATGGGGCGGGTCGTCGCGTGGAAAGTCAGTTCGGCGATCGCGTTGCGGAATCCGATGTTCGGCGGTGGATTTCATGCGCTTCAAGTCCAGCACGTGTGGGAGCAGTTCAAGTATTCCGAGGGCCTGCTTGGATTCGTCACCACGCCGGAACCCGATCTGCTCGCCAAGGCGGCGCACAGCATCTACTTTGAAATCATGGGAGATCTGGGCTTTTTCGGATTTTTCCTTTTTCTGGGCGTTTTCCTGAATTCCCTGCTCGCGCGCTATCACATAAAACTGCTGGTCAGGAATGCGCGGGAAGAGTATGCGTGGGCGCTGGACATGGCGGATGCGCTGATGCTGGCGATCCTTGCCTACCTGGTGGGAGGCGCGGCGGTGAGCCTGGCGTATTTTGAGGTTCCGTACATGCTGGTCATGCTGATGGAAATGCTGCGTCAATATGTCAGGAACGAGATGGCGGGCCTGCCGGAACAGCTCCGGAAGAAAAAGAGGCTGCCGTGATATCCCTTGGCTGGATATTGCGCGATCTGATACGCAACAAACTCTCGGTATTCGTTTTTCACAAGATACCGGAGACTTTCGATCCTTTGCGCCCCAATGACCTGGATTTGGCGCAATTCATCCGCCTGCTCGATTTCATTCAGGAAAATTTCCTTGTGCTGCCGCTCGGAGACGCCTTGAAGCGGCTGTCCGGGGGCGTGCTTGAACAGGGTTGCGCGTGCCTGACCTTCGACGACGGTTATCCCGAGTGGATGTCCGGCGTTTTACCCTTGCTCGAAAAACGCTCCCTGCCGGCGACGTTTTTCATTACCGTGGGACAGTTTCTCGGGCGGCCGATGTGGCACGAGCGATTGGCGCGGATCATGAAGCGCGCGGCGGGAAACCGGCTGGATACGTCGGAATATCGTCTTCCTCCGCTGCCGATGGCTTCTCTCCAGGAAAAACAGAAATCGCTGCGCGCGCTGGAGCATCATTTCAAGTATTTGCCGCCGCTCCTGCGCGACGTGTATCTGGCGTCATTGGAAAAGCAATGCGGCGTTTCCACGGGCGATGTCCCGGTGATGACGGAGGAACAACTCCGCGCGGTGAGTTCTCGCGGGTTCGAAATCGGATCGCATACGGTTGACCACCCGATCCTCGGTCTTTGCGATACCGAAACGGCGCTGAACGAAATCGGCGGAGCCAGGGAAATCCTGGAGGGGATGCTGCGCGTCCCGGTCAAGGCGTTTGCCTATCCAAACGGGCGTCCGCACGTCGACTTCAACCACCGGCACGTCGAAATGGTCAGGCAGGCTGGCTATGACTATGCCGTCACCACGCAGTGGGGGGCCGCCACGGCCGCCACTCCTGTCCATCAGATGCCGAGGTTTACCCCCTGGGGGCCGGATACGACCCACGTGCATCTGCAAGTCATCCGGAATCTCCTGGCCAGGCCCGAGTATCTCGATGAAGAACGCCGTTAGCCTGCTCAAGGACTGGCTGCGCTCGGCCCTCTATGTTTCCGGCGTTCTCGGCCTGCTGCATCGATGGCGCAACCGCCGAACCCTGACCGTTCTGATGTTTCACCGCGTCCTGCCCGTATTTTCCGCCGATTATCGATTCGCGGAACGCGAATTCACCTTTTCGTCATCGGGTTTCGCCAGGTGTCTCGAATTCATGAAAAAACACTACCATGTCATTTCAATGGAACGGCTTCGCGCCGCTGTCGAAACGGGAAGAAAGCTGCCGGACCGGGCCGCGCTGATTACTTTCGACGACGGCTGGCGCGACACCCTGGAATACGCGCTCCCCGAACTGCGCCGCCTGGAGATGCCCGCGTTGCTTTTCCTGACGACCGAAGTGGTCGAGCTGGAATCCGGCCGATGGTGGCAGGACAGGCTCGCCGAGGTCATGGCGTCGGCGCCGCTGGCCGAGGCATTGCTGGCGGAGCTTGGTTTATCGGCTTCCGGCCTCCCGGCGGCCCATGCGGCGCGAATCGCGGCGGCCCGGATCGCCGAATTGCCGGAAAGGGATCGGCAGGAACTGTTGCGCGAATACGCGCCGGCGGAAGTTTCCGCCCGGCAAATGCTTTGCGCCGAGGATCTTCCCCGGCTGAAACCTCTGTTCGCCATTGGCGGTCATGGCCATACGCACGGTCCGCTGCCGGAATCGCGGTTCGCCGCCGACGAGTTGCGCCTTTCACGGGACCGCTTGACGCGCCTGGGCGCCTGCCATGACGTCATGTCTTTCCCGCACGGCGCTTACACCGAAAATTTGCTGGAGCTTGTCCGGCGGGCGGGATTCCGTTTTGTCTTCACGAGCGACCCTTGCCTGGTCAACACGGAGACTCACGAGCGGGAAACGGCGGCGTATGGACGGATTCATGTTCCGGAAAATCAATGGACGTGCGATGGCGACGGGATTTCCCGCGCCAGGCTGGCGAGTTTTCTTTTTTTCCGGCCGATTGTCTGACGATGGAGAAGAACGATTTGCGCGTGGCATGCAAAAGGATGTCCGGGATAATGCCCGGCGAGCGCAATGCCTGGTCCTCGCTGCTCCGGTCAAACCCGGATTGCCGGCGCGCCTTTCTGTCGCCCGGTTTCGCCGAGGCCGCGGCGCGCTGTGGCAATGAGGTGTGGGTCGCCGCCGGGTACCGGGGAGAAGAGCCGCATTGGTTCATGCCATTGCAACGTCATGGCGAATGGATTGGCCGGCTGGGTGTTTTCGAGCCGGTCGGGGGAGGCATGTCCGACTATTTCGGCGCCATTGGCGTCTCCGGCAGCGTGATTGTTCCCGAGCATATCTTTTCGGCCTCGGGCGGCCGGATTGCCGCCATCCTGTTTACTCATCTCGATGAAAGCCAGGCCGGATTCGGCCTGCGCGCGGGCGAGCCGCGAGTGGGACTGCGAACGCATATCGGCGATTCGGCTGAAACGTATTGGGCGGATCTGCGCCGCCGCGACAAGAAACTTGTTTACGATACGGAGCGCCGGGAGAAAAAGCTGATGACCGAACATGGAAAATTATGCTTTGAATGGCATTCGAGCGAAGCCTCCGCCGATTTGCAAAAGCTGGTTGAAATGAAAACCGCGCAATATGCGAAGACAGGCAAGCATGGAGGGCCGCTGTTCCACAAGCATAACGTCGATCTTCTCGAACGCCTGCTGAACACGGCCGACGATGCTTGCGAAGGCGTGCTGTCCGTTCTTCGCTCCGGAAACGAGATCGTTGCCGCGCACTTCGGTTTGCGCTGTCACGATGTTTTGCACATCTGGTTTCCGGCGTATGCGGTGAAGTTCGCCAACTACTCGCCGGGGCGGATACTGCTGAAACACATCATCCGGCACGCCGCGGAACACGGCGTGCATACCCTCGACAGGGGAGAAGGGGACACGGTCGCCAAACGCGATTTCGCCAACGGGGAACATCGCTATTTCAGAGGGCTATGGCACGCCATGTCTCCGCGGGGCCTGCTTGCCCGCGTCGCCGTTTCGCTCTATTGGCGTTTGTAGAAAGCGCCAAGGAGACGTTTCCACTGGGATAGCAGGTAATAAACGGCGGAGCGGACAGGCAGGGCGTTTCCGGCGACCGCGGCCCTGAACGCCCTGGCGGCGACTGCGGGATTCCCGTGCCAGTAATGGTTGTAGCCATGCGTGAATTCGGTGAGCGCCAGCCGTTTGCGAAACGATTCGAGAGACAGTCCCGACCCGTCCGGATTGACCAGATCCCAGCGTTCGCGGGCTATCCGCAAAAGACGGGCCTGGTGGTTTTCTTCGCTGAGCCGGTTCATCGCGCTCGATGAATGAATCCGGTAAAGCGCCACGGGGCCGTCGAGCGCATGCATCTCGAATACCCTGGATGTTTTCAGCCAGAACATGTAATCCTCGCCGATGCGCATCGATTCATCGAATCCGCCGAGCAAATCGAAGACCTCGCGGCGTATGACCGCGGTATTCATTCCAACCAGCAGGCCGGAAAGCAGTCTTGTATAGATCCATCCGGAGCGTTCCGGCGCGCTGCCGCTCATCCCACCGCAATCGCGCCACAGGGAGCGCGCCGGCGGAAACGCTCCGGAGGACTCATCGCGGCGCCACTTGAGAAAGCCGCCAAACACGCAGCCAACGTCCGGATGATCGTCGAAATAGCGCATCTGGGCTTCCAGTTTTCCGGGAAACCACACGTCGTCGGCATCCAGGAAAGCGAAGTACTTCCCCTTGGCATGACGCATCCCGGTATTCCTGGCCCGCGACACTCCGCATCCCGGAAGCCGGACAACCTCGATGCGCCGGTCGATTTCCTTCAACCGCGCATAATCGAAATCGTCGGATCCATCGTCGACGACGATGATTTCCAGTTGCCGGTAACTCTGGCCCAGAACACTGTCAATCGCTTCCCGGATGTGGGAAATGCCGTTCCTCACGGGAATTATTACCGATACGAGGGATTGCGTGGAGGAAGTCATTTGGAATGGGATTTGTCCAATGGCGCGCAAAGAATCAATGCCATTATTTACGAGGATGGAGGACTCATCGGCATAAAATGAATCAGGAGCGGGAAAACCTCATTGTACGATTGATGTCAGGCGGCGCTCAACAGGGCATCCAGGGCAATCGCATTTAGGGAAAGGCTGAAAAAAATCAGGGATCAGGTTTCAGCCCGCATAGGTCGGGGTGAGCGAAGCGAACCCCGACGCAAGGCGGGTGGGGTATTCGATGTCGGGGTTCGCTTCACTCACCCCGACCTATGCGCTGTTGATACTCAAAAGCAAGTCTCACGAAGCGGGCGAGACGCCCGCGCTCCCGGAGCTTGGCGCGAGCCGATGGAGCGCGGGCGTCCCGCCCGCTTCGTGGAACTTGCTTTCTTGCCATGTCGCAACCGTTCGCGCAACACGAAACGATGGCTCTCGGTGATATCCCGGCCAGG
>JAISNE010000016.1 GCA_031276375.1 Accumulibacter sp. | reverse complement strand
CTGCGCTGGCGGCGCGGCTCGCGGGTCTTTGGCGTCTCTTCCCGCGCGGCGGCGGCGGACTTGGGCTCGCGCGCTTCCCTTGCCTCCTTCGCTTCCTTTGGCGGGCGCGTTTCGCGGTCGCCGCGTTCCTCGTCGCGGCGGAGGTTGCGCGAGCCGCGGCGTCCGTCGCGCTGCTGGCCGGTGGCGCGCGCCTTCTTCGCCGGTTTGACTTCCGGCGCGGGCTTGGCGACGGCGCGGAACCAGGAGGCGATCCAGGCGAAGAATCCTCCCTCGCTTTTCCCGGCTTCCTTTTTCGCCGTTTCGGCGACGACCGGGGCCGGTTCGATGGCGATGCCCTTGATCGCCGCCTCTTGCCGCGGCGGCTTGGCCTCGCCGTTGCCCAGGGTTTGCCGCTCGTTTTCCTCGGCGGGCACATCGACGCGCCTGTACGACGGCTGCCCCGCCTCTTCCTGGTTGATCTCGTCATGGCGCAGCCGGACGATGCTGTGCTGCGGCGTTTCCATGTGGATGTTCGGGATCAGCAGGATGGTCACCTTGTGGCGCATTTCGACGGCCTGCACGTCCGCGCGCTTTTCGTTGAGCAGGAAGGTGGCGACATCGACCGGCACTTGCGTATGCACGGCGGCCGTGTTGTCCTTCATCGCCTCTTCTTCCAGGATGCGCAGAATGTGCAGCGCGGCGGATTCGGCGCTGCGGATGTGGCCGGTGCCGGAACAGCGCGGGCAGGGAATATAGCTGGTCTCGGCCAGGGCCGGGCGCAGGCGCTGGCGCGACAGTTCCAGCAGGCCGAAGCGGCTGATCTTGCCGGTCTGCACGCGGGCGCGGTCGAGCTTCAGTCCGTCGCGCAGGCGGTTTTCGACTTCGCGCTGGTTGCGCTGGCTTTCCATGTCGATGAAGTCGATGATGATCAGGCCGCCGAGGTCGCGCAGGCGCAACTGCCGGGCGATTTCCTCGGCGGCTTCCAGATTGGTCTTGAACGCCGTTTCCTCGATGTCGGCGCCGCGCGTGGCGCGGCCGGAATTGACGTCGACGGAAACCAGCGCCTCGGTGTGATCGATGACGATGGCGCCGCCCGACGGCAGGTCGACCTGCCGGGAATACGCCGATTCGATCTGGTGTTCGATCTGGAAGCGCGAAAAGAGCGGCACATCGTCGTGGTAGCGTTTGATGCGGCCGACCATGTTGGGCATGACGCGCGACATGAACTGGCGCGCCTGTTCGCAAATGTCGTCGGTGTCGATGAGGATTTCGCCGATGTCGGGCTGGAAGTAGTCGCGGATCGCGCGGATCACCAGACTGCCTTCCTGGTAGATGAGGAACGCGCCTTTCTGCTGGCTGCCCGCGCCGTCGATCGCTTTCCACAGTTGCAGCAGGTAGTCGAGGTCCCACTGCAATTCCTCGGCGCTGCGGCTGATCGCCGCCGTGCGCGCGATCAGGCTCATGCCCTGGGGAACCTGGAGCTGGTCCATGACTTCGCGCAGTTCAGCGCGGTCGTCGCCTTCGACCCGGCGGGACACGCCGCCGCCGCGCGGATTGTTGGGCATCAGCACGAGATAGCGTCCAGCCAGGCTGATGAAGGTCGTCAGCGCGGCGCCCTTGTTGCCGCGCTCGTCCTTGTCGACCTGGACGATCAATTCCTGCCCTTCGCGCAAGGCTTCCTTGATGGTCGTGGCGCGGCTCGTCTCGACATCCGGCTGGAAGTACGAACGGGAAATCTCCTTGAACGGCAAAAAGCCGTGCCGCTCGGCGCCGTAATCGACGAAGGCGGCTTCGAGACTAGGCTCGATGCGGGTGATTACCGCTTTGTAGATGTTGCTTTTTTTCTGTTCCTTGGCGACCGATTCAATGTCCAGGTCAATCAGTTTCTGACCATCGACAATGGCGACACGAAGTTCTTCGGCCTGTGTCGCATTAAACAGCATTCGCTTCATTTCAGGGCTCCCGCGTGCAGACAACCGTGGGGAACCGCCTTGCGCAGGCAGCGAGGAGATGGTTAGTTGTTGTCGGTGGGCTGGACACTTTCCTGAAAGCAACTAATTGGGTCGATTCGCTGGATTATTCTTTTTGGCTCCTGAAAAAACGCAGGCGCCGGAAATCTGCTTGGAGCGGTCCGAGTGTGCCGGATGCACGTAAATCAAGTAGTATCGCTACTTTTGGTGAGCGTACTTAACCAGGCGATTTGCGCGGATCGACCCCACGCTGGCGTGGGAGAAGTTTCTGAAGCCTGCCGGAAATTGGGCCGCGCCTGCAGCCGCGGCGTGGGCCGCGACCGCAGGCGCGGCGCCGCTTGAAGGTCTCATGGGTCAGTGCCTCTTTCAATCCGAGACACAAATCGCGGGTAGTATATTCAAATTGGCCGAAGTAAGCAAAAACAACGTCACGCAAACCATCATAAGCGCGGAAGACGAAGGCCAGCGCCTCGACAACTACCTGCTGCGCGTATGCAAGGGCGTGCCCAAGAGCCACGTTTACCGGATCATCCGCAGCGGCGAAGTTCGCCTGAACGGTAAACGCGCCGCCGCCTCGGAGCGCATCGAGGCCGGCGACGCGCTGCGCCTGCCGCCGATCCGGGTGGCCCAAGGACAGAAAGAAATCGCCGCCGGGGCGCAAGCCAAAACCGATTTGCCGATTCTGTACGAGGATGAAGCGTTGCTGGCGATCGACAAGCCCGCCGGAATCGCCGTTCATGGCGGCAGCGGGGTGAGTTTCGGGGTGATCGAAGCGCTCAGGAGGCAGCGCCCGCAAGCCCGCTTCCTCGAACTGGCGCATCGCCTGGACCGGGAAACCTCGGGCGTGCTGCTCGTCGGCAAAAAGCGCCCGGCGCTGAACGCGCTGCACGCCATGTTCCGCGAAAGCGGACGAGGGGCCGATAAACGCTATCTGCTGCTGGTCCGGGGGCGCTGGATGGAAACGTCGCGCAAGGTCGCCCTGCCGCTCTGCAAATACCTGCTGGCCACGGGCGAGCGCCGCGTGCGCGTGGCGTCCGGCGGCAAGCCGTCGCAAACGGTTTTCCACCTGCTGGCCCGCTGGGAAAATTTCAGTCTGCTCGAAGCCGAATTGCGCACCGGCCGGACCCACCAGATCCGCGTGCATTGCGCGCATCTCGGATTCCCGATCGCCGGGGACGAAAAATACGGCGATTTTGTCCTGAACCGGACGCTGGCCAAGGAAGGTTTGAAACGGATGTTCCTGCACGCCTGGAAAATGAAGCTCGCGCATCCGTCGAGCGGAGAGGAAATGACCTTGCACGCGCCGCTTCCCGACGCGCTGCGAGGTTTCCTGAAAAAGCTGTCGACCAGGGAAACGCAAGATTATGGCCAAACGCTTTGAACTACTGGTTTTTGACTGGGACGGCACCTTGTCCGACTCCACCGGCCTCATCGTGCGCGCGCTGCAAGCCGCCTGCCGCGATCTCGAACTGCCGGAACCGTCCGAAGCGCAAGCCAGATTCGTGATCGGCCTGGAACTGTCGCAAGCCCTGCGCCATATCGCCCCCGCGCTTCCCGAAGAACGCCTGCCGTCGCTCGTATCCCGCTACCGCTGGCACTACCAGGCGGCGGATCGGGACATTCACCTCTTTGCCGGCATCCCGGCGTTGATCGAAACGCTGCACGCCGCCGGACGCCAACTCGCGGTGGCGACCGGCAAAAGCCGCAAGGGCCTGGCGCGCGCCTTCGCCAATTCCGGGCTGGGCCCCTACTTTGCCGCCTCGCGCTGCGCCGACGAATGCTTCTCCAAACCGCACCCGCAAATGCTCGAAGAACTGATGGACGAATTCGCGGCGCCGGGCGAACGGACGCTGATGATCGGCGACACCACGCATGACATGCAAATGGCCATCAACGCCGGAGCCGCCGGCCTGGCGGTGAGCTACGGAGCGCATCCGCGCGCCGAACTCGCCCGCTCGCGCCCGCTGGCCTGCGTGGACGACGTCGCGCAACTTGCGCTGTGGCTGGAACGAAACACCTGATTCCGCCCCGTGCCAAGCCCTCCTTACCCCGCCCCCATCCCCCCGCCCGCCAGACCGCGCCCGCGCGGCTTCGTCCCGCGACAAGCCGCCCTTGAAAAAAAGCCGCAACCAAGAAATTTTTATCGTTTTTACAGCGAGAGTCCCATAAACCCCTTGCGTTCCGGACAATTCAGGGTAGAATCACCGGCTTGGAAGGGACATTGCAAGTCGCCTCACATGTCCTTGGTAAAACTACTTGATGAAAGGGTTCCGCCATGTCTTTGTTTTTAACCCCCCCCCCCCCCCCCCCCGAAACTGGAAAACAAGCGTTTACCGTCTTTCCCGGCTCGCCATCGTCCTTCATGCCGTCCTTGCGGTCTTCTACTCTTCTCCTGTCGCGGCGGCGGGGTGCACGGTAGATGAGATAACGTACACAAATTGCATGACCTACTCAGATGATGTCGGTAGCTTGCAAGACCTGCAAGAGCTAAACTGGGTCCCCCACTACTTTAGCTTTAGATTCAGTAAGACGTTGTTCCCCGGCACCCCTGATGCCCCGTTAACTAGCAACAACAGGGTGACCATCGACTTTACCCCCATCCCCGACGAAAGTAATGTTCCGGAGGTTGTCTTCGGCGGGCTGGGAAACCATGAATCCGTTATTGGCAATAGCGTAAAGCTGATAAATGGAAAGGTTGCTGGCGACATTCTCGGTGGGTTTTCCCTCTACGAGGAATCATCAAGAAATACAGTCGAAATTGAAGGCAGTGAAGTGGGCGGGGACGTTTACGGCGGGTATTCCAACTACGGGGAATCATCAGGAAATACAGTCGAAATCAAAAGCGGCACAGTGAACAATGCTTTCGGTGGGAATTCCCTTGACGAGGAATCATCAGGAAATATAGTCAGAATTGAAGGCGGTAGAGTGAACTATAACGTTAGAGGCGGGAGGGCCGACCTAGATAGCAACAAAAATATCGTCGAAATCAAAGGCGGCACAGTGGGCATCCACGTTATCGGCGGAGAAAGCGAGAATGGCTCAGCCACCGGAAATATCGTCACCCTGAATGGGGACGATCTCACCACCTTCGGGGCCTATTATAGCACCCTCTACGGCGGCTACAGATCTTATGGTGTAGGCAGCGACATCTTCACCGGCAACACCCTGAACAAAAACAATGCCTCCATCGTCCCTCATGTTGTCAATTTCGAATTCGTCAACTTCGGCTACACGGGAGAGGCCAAGATCGACGACCTGGATACCTCGCCGGGCGCCAGCCAAAGCGCGGGCGTCACGCTGGATACTGGCGCCAACGATATCGTCTTCAAAGGCGTCATCAAGGGCGACGGCGCCCTCACCAAGAAAGGCGCTGGCACGCTGGCGCTTACCGGAGAAAATACCTTCACCGAGAACTTGGTTATCGAGGGCGGCCTGATCCAATTCGAGAAAGACACAAACCTCGGCGCAAGCAACAAGATCGTCCTCAAAGGCGGCGGCCTGCAATGGGGCGGCGACGAAAACAATATTCTGGACATTTCCGGCAGGCTGGACGCCCTCGGCGCGGGTGGCGGTATCTTCGACACCAATAACCGTACTGTAGAGTTCGAAACCACCCTGACAGGCGAGGGCGGCATCACCAAGCAAGGCGCGGGCGTGCTGATACTTACCGCCGAGAATGAATACAAAGGTGGAACAACGATTTTAGGGGATATCTCCGGCAGGGGCGGAGATAGTCTGATCAATTTCAA
>JAISNE010000373.1 GCA_031276375.1 Accumulibacter sp. | reverse complement strand
GAACTGCGCTACGCGCTTTCTCCCGGCTGGCAACTCTCCACCTTCTACGACCACGGACACGTTCAATTCAACGAAAAGCCGTGGGACGACAGCAAAAACCATCGCACCCTGAAAGGCGCAGGCATCGGCGCGGCCTACGCGGACGCCCACTGGCGCTTCGACCTTTCCGCCGCCTGGAAAATCGGCAAGGAGAGACCGGAAAGCGATACCCGGCATCAAACGCCAAGAATTTGGCTGCAAGCCGGGTATGCGTTTTGAGGCGACGGGAGGATTTTCCCCTTTGGGGCTTTTGAGGAGCATTTCATGAAACGTTGTACGATTTCCACTTTTTTGCTGGCCTTCTGCCTTCTCCTGGCGTCCGCAGCGCAAGCGCGGGAGATTACCGACATGGCGGGGCGCAAGGTGACGATTCCCGATGACGCCCGGCGGGTGTTCGGTTCCGCGCCGCCCCTGAATGTGCTTTTGCACGCCATTGACCCGGAGGCGATGATCGGCCTGAGTTTCAATGTGCCGCCGGAAGCGGCGCCATTCTTTCCGTCCCGGCTTGCGGCTTTGCCGGTAATGGGCGGCGTGTTCGGCATGGGGCCGCAGATGAACGCCGAGGCGGTGCTCGCGCAAAAGCCGGATTTCGCGCTGGCCTGGCAAGGGCCTTTTGTTCCCGTCCAGCGCATCGACGAAGCGTTTCGGAAAATGGGCCTGCCCGCCGTGTTCGTCAAGCTCGACACCCTCTCCGATTGGCCTGCCGCCTTGCGCTTTACCGGCGAACTGCTGGGGAAGGCAGAACGCGGCGAGGCATTGGCGCGTTATGTCGAAGAAAGCCTGTCCCGGCTGGAAAAAGTGAGGAAGCTCCCGGATGAAAAGCGGGTGCGCGTCTATTACGCCGAAGGGCCGGACGGACTGGCGACGGATTGTCACACCTCGTTTCACGCCGAAGCCTTCGAGCTTGCGGGCGGCTACAACGTCTATCGCTGCCAGGCCAGTTCCCACATGGGCATGGAGAAAGTGAGCATCGAGCAGGTGCTGGCCTTTGAACCGGATGTGATTGTCACCTTCAACCGGAATCTGGCGGCCTCCCTGCGCGGCAAGCGTCCGCAGGATCCGCGCTGGCAAAACGTGAAGGCCGTGCGGGAAGGCCGGATCTACGTGGCGCCGCAATGGCCGCACAACTGGATCGACCGTCCGCCTTCCTACACCCGCGCCCTGGGCGCCCTGTGGCTGGCGAACATTTTCTATCCCGCCGAGTTCCCGCTTGACCTGAAAGCGGAAACCCGGAAATTCTATCGGCTCTTCTACCAGCTTGAGCTTTCCGACGCGGCCTTTGAGCAACTGTTCCGCTGACCGGGACGAAATTTCCCGGAAGCTCCCGCCCGTCCGCCCGCCCGCCGCCTTTGCCAGATTCGCCAGATTTTCCAACTTTTCCCAAAGGAGATATCCATGTGCCAAACCGCCCAAGCCGCTCAAACCGCCCAAGCCGCTCAATCCCCTCAAAGCGCCGAATCCGGGCATCGCTGCGCCTGCAACCGCACCGGCGGCTTTCATTCCGGGCGGGAAGTTCCCGCCGGTCACGACCTGGAATACCCGGAAGTGCGCTTTCCCACTCATGCGCTGTTTGCGGAAATCGGCGAGGAAAAATTGCGCGCGCTGGTCTTCCGGCATCACAGCCTGTTGCGCGAGGACGCGGAAATCGGCCATCTCTTCGCCGCCGATGACGCGGTTTTCGCCCAGCGGATGCAGGTCATCTCCGCCTTCTTCGTGGAAGCCTGCGGCGGCCCGGCCGCCTACAGCGCCACGGAAGGCGACAATGTTTGCATCCGCACCCGTCATTTCCCTTTCGATATCGACGAGCGCGGGCGCGAAATCTGGCTGGAAAAACTCCACATCGTTCTGGAAGAAAGCGCGCTTTCCGAAGGAATGCGCGAGATGTACTGGACATGGCTGGAAGCCATGTCCGTCCGCATGATCAACCGTCGCCGCACCAAGACGCAACCCTTGCGCTTTCCCTGGGCCGAGGCGCGGGCGCGGTTTGGGCAATCATAAGCGCCGCAAATAATCCGCCCTCCGGGAGCGCGCCCATGACCGGCAAACAGCATCCTTTCCTGCTGCACCAAGGGTTGGCGCTTCTTCTCGCGGCGCTGGCGCTGTATGCGCTCTCGACCGGGCCGTATCCACTTGCCGTGGGCGAAATCCTGCGCTTTCTCGCCGTCTCCTGCGGTTTTGGCGACATGCCCGCCGAACGGCAGGCGCTCCTCTACAACCTCCTGGTGGAAATCCGCCTGCCGCGCGTCCTGGCGGCCATGCTGATCGGCGCGGCGCTGGCCGTCTCCGGCGCGGCCTTCCAGGGCGTGTTCCAGAATCCGCTGGTCTCGCCCAACCTCCTGGGCGTGCTCTCCGGCGCGGCGTTCGGCGCGGCGCTGGGGATTCTCGTTGGCGGCTCGTGGCTCCTGATCCAGACCAGCGCCTTTTCCTGCGGCATTGCGGCGGTCGTGGCGGCGCTCTTCATCGCCCGCAGTTTCGGGCAGGGTTCCCTGCTCTTGCTGATCCTGGGCGGCATTATTTCCGGGGCGCTCTTTTCGGCGCTGCTCTCCGTCGTGAAATACACCGCCGACCAGGAAAACCAGTTGCCGGAAATCGTGATCTGGCTCATGGGGTCGCTCTCCGGCGCGCGCCTGCGCGATGTGCTGTGGCTTTGCGTTCCGGTGGTCACGCTCATTACCCTGCTCTGCGCGCTCTCCCGCTGGCTCGACGCGCTGGCGATGGGCGATGACGAAGCGCGCGCGCTGGGCGTGCCGGTGGCGCTCACCCGCTACGGCGTGATCGGCTGCGCGACGCTGCTTTGCGCCATCACCGTGTCGCTGGCCGGGATGATCGGCTGGATTGGCCTCTTCATCCCGCATGTCGCAAGGCTGTTGACCGGCCCCGGTCACACGTCCCTGCTCCCGGCCTCGGCGCTTCTGGGCGCGGCCTTCCTGTTGCTGGCCGACCTCGCGGCGCGTTGCTTCACGACCCAGGAGATTCCCATCGGCATTATCACTGAACTTTTCGGCATTCCGGTGTTCCTGCTCGTGCTGCGCCATGTCCGGCGCGGATGGAACGCATGACGCGCCGACTTTGCGCCAAGGGCCTCGTTTTTCGGCGCGGCGGTCGGACGATCCTTGATCACGTCGATCTCGAATTCGGGGAAGGAGAGATTCTTGCGCTCCTGGGCGGCAATGGCGCGGGCAAGACGACGCTCCTGCGCTGGATGCTGGGTCGGCTGCGCCCGGACGCGGGCCGCGTGGAACTGGACGGCCAGCCGCTTGGCGCGCTCAGCCGCCAGAAAATCGCGGCGGTCGTCGCCTATGTGCCACAGGCGCATATCGCGCCGTTTCCCTATACGGTAGATGAAGTCGTGATGCTGGGACGCCTGCCGCATCGCGGCCTTTGGGGACGCGCCGCCGCGCGGGACACCCGCGCCGTGGAGGAAGCCTTGCGGCGCATGGGCATTGAAGCCTTGCGGCGCCGCGTCTATACGGAACTCTCCGGCGGCGAGCGCCAGCTTGTGCTCATTGCCCGCGCGCTCGCGCAGGAAGCCAGGCTGATCGTCATGGACGAACCCGTATCCGGCCTGGATTTCGGACATCAGACGCAGCTTCTGATGTGTCTTGACGATCTCGCCGCCCAGGGCATTGGCATCCTGAAAACCACGCACCACCCGGAACACGCCCTCTTTGTCGCCACCCGCGTCGCGCTCCTCGAAAACGGCGCCATCCAGCAAGACGGCGCGCCCGCCGCCCTCCTCACCCCGGAACGCATGGAACAGCTCTATGGCGTCAAGGTCGAAACGCTGACGTCCACAAGCGGCAGCAAGGCGTTTGTTCCCGTTTTCCAGAGGACAGGCTGAGGCGGCGCCTTTCCCTCCCTTCCCGCGCACGAAGCAAACCCTTGAACTCGCTCAAACCATACGGAACGCGGCATTCTTTCGTCCGATACCCAAAAGGTCGGCAGAAGGGAAAAGGTCTTGAAGGGGAAGGGGGCTGCCTGCAAAGAGCTAAAAAAGCCAAAGGGTTGACGCAGCCGGAAACGGCTGACTGAATGTAAGATGAAGAATCGGCGACTCGCGCCGGTTCTTCATCACGCCAATTTACGCAGAAATGCGTTGCTGCGCTATGTGTCGGGGCGTTGATGCATTTTCCGGGACACTTTCCAAATGCACCACCAAACGCCGACTGGCCTCCTCAATCTTGCCCTGCTCCAGCAAGTCCAGCCGATCCGCCCAATTCTGCATCATCCGGCGGAGTTGCTCCACATATTCGGCGTGATTGTAGGCCGCCTGTGGGGGGGGGTACGATATTTTGCCCTGCGTCCGACCTTTGAGGAAATGGCTGAAAGCGGCATGGGACAAGGGATTGGGGGGATTTTTTAAGTCGGCGCGAAGTCGGCGCTTTTTGCGAAAA
>JAISNE010000328.1 GCA_031276375.1 Accumulibacter sp. | reverse complement strand
CAGGCCGAGCAGGCCAGGAAGAGCAAGGAAGAATCGGACCGGGTGAATCGCCAGAACCAGGACGCGATCCTGCGCCTGATGAACGAACTGGGCGATCTGGCCGACGGCGATCTGACCGTGACGGCGACGGTTTCCGAGGATATCACCGGCGCCATCGCCGACTCGATCAACTATACCGTCGAGGAACTGCGCGTCCTGGTCGGCCGGATCAACGACGCGGCGAACCGCGTGACGGCGGCCACCGAGATCGCGCAGCGGACCTCGGCCGAGCTGCTCGACGCGGCGCAGCGGCAATCGCGGGAAATCCAGAACGCCGGGCATTCCATCCTCGAAGTGGCCGGCTCGATGACCCGCGTCTCCGGCGAGGCCGACCAGTCGGCGCAGGTGGCCCGCCAGTCGCTGGCGGCGGCGGGCAAGGGAACGCAGGCCGTGCAGAATTCCATCAAGGGCATGGACGAAATCCGCCGGCAGATCCAGGAAACCTCGAAACGGATCAAGCGCCTGGGCGAATCCTCGCAGGAAATCGGTGAAATCGTCGAACTTATTTCCGACATTACCGAACAAACCAACGTGCTGGCGCTCAACGCCGCCATCCAGGCGGCCTCGGCCGGCGACGCCGGGCGCGGCTTCACCGTGGTGGCCGAGGAAGTGCAGCGTCTGGCCGAGCGTTCCGGCGAAGCCACGAAACAGATCGCGGCGATCGTGAAAACGATCCAGGGCGATACGCAAGGCGCGATATCGGCCATGGAGGAATCGACGCGCGGCGTGGTCGAGGAAGCCAGGCTGTCCGACGCCGCGGGGCAGGCGCTGGCCGAGATCGGCGCGGTTTCCCAGAATCTGGCCGGGCTGATCGAGCGGATTTCGGGCGCCACGCGGCGGCAGGCCGAGGCGGCGACCGCCGTCGCGGGAAAAATGCAGAACATCCTCAAGGTCACCGAGCAGACCACGGCGGGAACGCAGAGGACGGCGTCGGCGGTTGGCGAACTGGCTGGATTGGCGACGGAACTCAAGGGTTCCGTGGCGGGCTTCAAGGTAGAGTAAACAGCGCTTCCGCAAGCGGAGAACGTGCTTTGGATGAATGCCGTGACAGAATTTGACGCCGGCCCATTGACCTGGGTCAAGAGCGAGATCGATCTGGTGCTGGGGCGCGCGGTTTCGACGCTCGACCAGTTTGGCGCCAGCCTCGCCTCCGGATCCGCGGACCCGACGCAGATCAAGTTTTGCCGCACGCACCTGCACCAGGTCCAGGGCGCGTTGACCATCGTCGGACTGGACGGCGTCACGCAGTTCGCCGAAGCGCTGGAAGGGTTGCTCGAAGCGGTCGAAAAGCAGGAGCATCCGGACGAATCGTCGCTCGCCCTGGCGCGCAAGGCGCTGGACGCCATCGGCCTCTATCTCGGCGGCTTGATCAACGGGCAGCCCAACCAGCCCTTGCGCCTGTGGCCGCTCTACCGGGAGATTCAGGCCAAGCGCGGCGTGACGCGCTGTTCCGCCGCCGACCTGTTTTTCCCCGACCTCTCCGTCCGGCCGCCGCGCCAGGGAACGCCGGCCAGGAACCTGAACGACGCCGAGCGTTCCAGGCTGCTGAAGCAGGAACGCGCCCGCTTCCAGCGCGGGCTGCTGGCCTGGCTGCGCGCGCCGCGGGACAAAACCGGCGTCAGGGAAATGCTGGCGGCGGTGCGACACATCGAAAATACGCAGGCCACCGGAACCGCGCGCGCTTTCTGGTGGTGCGCCGGCGCGCTGCTGAGCGCGCTGGCCGAGGGGGGCGTGCGCGACGAAGCGGGCGCGAAGTCGTTGTGCGCGCGCATCGACATGCAGATTCGCCGCTTGCTCGAAGGGTCGAGGAATGTCGCCGAAAGGCTGATGCGCGACGTTCTGTACCTCGTCGCCGAGGCCGGGAGCAACGACGCGGCGGTCAGGCAGGTCAAGGAAGCGTACCGCCTGGAGGCCCTCCTTCCGGTCGCCGACGAGGCCGCCGTCCCGGACGCGGCCCAGGCCGCCATCGACCGGCTGCGCGAAGTGATCTCGGTGCTGGAGGAAGCCTGGAACAAGTTCTGCGCGGGCAGCGCCTCGTCGCTTTCGGTGTTCAAGGAAAATGCCGGCATCCTGTTCTCGCTGGCGGAACAGACCGGACATGCCGATTATCGCCATCTGGCGCAAGCCGTCGCCCTGGCCGCCAACTGGCTGCTGGAAAAGCCGGCGCGCCATTCCGAAACGCTGGCCATGGAACTGGCCACGGCCATTCTGCTGGCCCAGAACGCGCAGAAGAATTACCCGCGTCTGGGCAGCGACTTCGCGCATCAGGTCGATGTGACCGTCGGGCGGATTCGCGCCTGCCTCGCGGGGCATCCGCCGCAACCGGGCGCGGAAACTCCGCTGCTCGACGAAATGTCGCGCCAGGCGCAGGAAAAACTGCTGCTCGGGCAGGTCGCCAAGGAAATCCAGAGCAATCTGGTGCAGATCGAGCAGGGTCTCGACAGCTTTTTCCGCAACGCGGAAAAACGCTCGGAACTGGCCGGTCTCGAAAAATCCTTCCGCCAGGTCATCGGCGCGCTGGTCATCCTCCGCCAGGACGAGGCGGCAGCGGCGCTGCGCGACTGTCTCGAAACCATGCTGCGTTTCGTCGCCCCCGATTACGTTCCCGCCGAGGGCGAATTCGAGCAACTGGCGAGCCAGTTGTCGATGGTGGGATTCTTCGTCGACGCCATGCCGCGCGGAGAGACGGACTTCGATCGCTTCGTCCGGGAAATGCAAACGCCGTCGCGCGGCAAGGAGACGGCGGAAGAGGACGACGACACCGTCTCCGTCGAGCAGCAAGTCGTGCAGAGCCGGCGCGAGACGCACGCCTTGCTGGAAGC
>JAISNE010000234.1 GCA_031276375.1 Accumulibacter sp. | reverse complement strand
AGTAAAAATGGTATTGAAATCCAGGAAGTTTCCAAAACCTTCATTCTTGAAGCGAGGAGCATCCCGGCCCTGGGTCATATCAACATCTCTATCCGTAATGGCGAGTTTGTCAGTATCGTAGGCAAAAGCGGTTGTGGGAAAAGCACGCTTTTACGCATTATCTCCGGACTTGAAAACGCCAGTACCGGGCAGGTGTTGATCGGGGATCGCCGGGTTGAGAAAGCCAGCGTCATGGCGGGGCTGGTGTTTCAGGAACCGCGCCTTTTCCCTTGGCTGACCGTGGCGCAGAACATTGAATTTGGCATCCACCGGAAACTTTCCCGTGATGAGCGCCGGCAAACCGTTCGCCAATATATTGATCTGGTCGGCTTGAACGGCTTTGAAAAAGCGTATCCTCGGCAATTGTCGGGCGGGATGCAACAGCGGGTAAGTATCGCCCGGTCTCTAATCAACAAACCCGGTGTTCTGTTGCTCGATGAGCCGTTTGGCGCTCGGGATGCGTTGACGCGGATCAACATGCAAAACGAAGTGTTGCGTATCTGGCAGTCCTACGACGCGACCATGGCCCTTGTGACGCACGATGTCGATGAGGCTATTTTTCTGAGTGATCGGATTTTCGTCATGTCCGAAAGGCCGGGGACTATCGACAGGGTGATCGACGTGGATATCCCGAGACCGCGTGAAAGAAGCGGGGCGAGGTTCATGGAAATACGACGCGAAATATTCACGATGTTTTTTACAAACTCCGCACTCTCCATTGAATATTACATTTAGCGTGAAAGGATAGTATCCAAACCAAAGCAGCTACGCCTTCGTCATCCATCAACGCACGCAGTCCACGTAGTAGCGAGCCTTGCCGCCCTCGATTTCCTTGACCAGGCCGTGGATGTCGGTTTCAAAGCCGGGGAATTGCTCGTTGAAATGACGGGCGAATTTGAGGTAGCGTACGATCGTCGCGTTGAATCGCTCGCCCGGAATCAGCAGCGGAATGCCCGGCGGATACGGGGTGAGCAACATGCTGGTGATGCGCCCTTCCAGTTCGTCGATCGGCACGCGGTCGATCTCGCGGTGCGCCATCCGGGCGAAGGCGTCGGCGGGTTTCATCGCCGGCACCATGTCGGAGAGGTACATTTCGGTGGTCAGGCGCGCCACGTCGTTGACCGCGTAAACGCCGTGGATCAGGTGACACAGGTCCTTGAGGCCGATGAGTTCGTATTCCGGATGCTTCTGCACGAATTCGGGCAGCACCTTCCACAGCGGTTGATTCTTGTCGAAATCGTCCTTGAACTGTTGCAGTTCGGTAACCATCGTGTTCCAGCGGCCCTTGGTGATGCCGATGGTAAACATGATGAAGAAGGAATAGAGGCCGCACTTTTCGACGATGACGCCGTGCTCGGCGAGATACTTGGTGACGATTCCCGCCGGGATGCCGCGCTCCGAGAATTCACCGTCGACGTCGAGTCCGGGGGTAATCACCGTGGCCTTGATCGGATCGAGCATGTTGAAGCCTTCCGAGAGCCGCTGGAAGCCGTGCCAGCGGTCGCCGGGCTTGAGCATCCACGCGCCGCGCTCCTCGATGCCTTCCTCGGAAAGGTCGTCCGGCCCCCACACCTTGAACCACCAGTCGGTTCCCCACTCCTCGGCGATCTTGCGCATCGCGCGGCGGAAATCCAGCGCCTCGGCGATCGATTCCTCGACCAGCGCCGTGCCCGACGGCGCTTCCATCATCGCCGCCGCCACGTCGCACGAGGCGATGATCGAATACTGCGGCGAAGTCGAGGTATGCATCAGGTAGGCTTCGTTGAACACGTTGCGGTCGAGTTCCCGCTCCTCCGAGTTCTGCACCAGGATCTGCGAGGCCTGCGACAGGCCGGCCAGCAGCTTGTGCGTCGACTGCGTCGAGAAAACCATCGACTGCTTGCAGCGCGGACGGTCGGCGCCGATGGCGTGGTAGTCGCCGTAGAAATCGTGGAAGGCCGCGTGCGGCAGCCAGGCCTCGTCGAAATGCAGCGCGTCGATCTTGCCGTCCAGCTCGTCCTTGATGTCCTCGACGTTATACAGGATGCCGTCATACGTCGACTGGGTGATCGTCAGCACGCGCGGGCGGGCGTTCTTGTCGGCGACAAAGGGATTGGCGGCGATCTTTTTCCGGATGTTCTCCCAGGCGAACTCCGCTTTCGGGATCGGGCCGATGATGCCGTAGCTGTTGCGCGTCGGCATCAGGAACACGGGCACCGCGCCGGTCATGATGATCGAATGCAATACCGACTTGTGGCAGTTGCGGTCGACGACGACGACATCGCCCGGCGCGACGGTGGAATGCCAGACGATCTTGTTCGAGGTGGAGGTGCCATTGGTCACGAAATACAGGTGATCGCAGTTGAAGATGCGCGCCGCGTTGCGCTCGGAGGCCGCCACCGGGCCGGTGTGATCGAGCAGTTGGCCGAGTTCCTCGACGGCGTTGCACACGTCGGCGCGCAGCATGTTCTCGCCGAAGAACTGGTGGAACATCTGGCCGACCGGCGACTTGAGAAAGGCCACGCCGCCCGAGTGGCCGGGGCAGTGCCAGGAGTACGAGCCGTCCGCGGCGTAGTGCGTGAGCGCGCGGAAGAACGGCGGCGGCAGCGAATCGAGATAGGCCTTGACCTCGCGCTTGATGTTGCGCGCGATGAACTCCGGGGTATCCTCGTACATGTGGATGAAGCCGTGCAGTTCGCGCAATACGTCGTTCGGAATATGCCGCGAGGTGCGCGTCTCCCCGTGCAGGAAGATCGGAATGTCGCGATTGCGGTGGCGGATCTCGGCGACGAAGGCGCGCAGCTCGGTCAGCGTCTTCTCGCGTTCCAGCGCCAGCTCCTCGTCGTCGATCGACAAAATGAAGGCGCTCGCCCGCGACTGCTGCTGGGCAAAGGAAGTCATGTCGCCGTAGCTGGTGACGCCGAGAACCTCCAGGCCCTCCTTCTCGACGGCCGAAGCCAGCGCGCGGATGCCAAGGCCGCTGGCGTTTTCCGAACGGAAGTCCTCATCGATGATGATGACCGGAAAGTTGAAACGCATGGTGTTCATGGATGAAAAATGGAATGTGAAAGAAAAAATGTGACTGGCCGGGCGAAACGCCGCAACGGTCGATTCCGCCGCGTTTCGCCCGCGCCCTGCGCGATTCCGGGGGTTTTATATCTTGGGCAGCGTCACGCCGACCTGGCCCTGGTATTTGCCGCCGCGATCCTTGTACGAGGTTTCGCAGATTTCGTCGGATTCGAAGAACAGCACCTGCGCGCAGCCCTCGCCCGCGTAAATCTTCGCCGGCAGCGGCGTGGTATTGGAAAATTCGAGCGTCACGTAGCCTTCCCACTCGGGCTCGAACGGCGTGACGTTGACGATGATCCCGCAGCGCGCGTAAGTGCTCTTGCCCAGGCACACGGTCAACACGCTGCGCGGGATGCGGAAATATTCGACGGTGCGCGCCAGCGCGAAGGAATTCGGCGGAATCACGCAATGGCCCCTGCCCGACACCTCGACGAAGGATTGCGGATCGAAAGCCTTCGGATCGACGATCGTCGAATTGATGTTGGTGAACACCCGGAACTCGTCCGCGCAGCGAATGTCGTAGCCGTAACTCGAAGTGCCGTAGGAAACGATCTTGTGGCCGCCGGCCTCGCGCACCAGGCCAGGCTCGAACGGCTCGATCATGCGCTGTTCCCTCGCCATGCGCCGGATCCACTTGTCGGACTTGATGGACATCGTAAATACTCTGGAAAGCATCGAAAGAAGGCGGCTATTTTACGGTTTCCGGCGGCTCGTGTGGGAATAGCTTGCGCGGCTTTTTTTCATCCAGTTTTTCCCCTGAAATCGCGCTTCGCGCCTCCGGCGGACTCCTGCCGCGCCCACCTTCACCAGCAAGAAATCAGCGACGGCCCTTCAAGGCGGCCGCTCTGATACAAAGTTGTGCCCAACAGGCCGTTGATACTCAAGTCCAACGTGTCAGGATTCCGGTCATTTCTGGCGTATCGCGCCGATTTGACCGCGCCGTCATTGCTCTGGCC
>JAISNE010000128.1 GCA_031276375.1 Accumulibacter sp. | reverse complement strand
AAAAGCCGGACCGTGGCCAAACAGGCACTGGACAAGAAAGGCCGCCAAGGCGGCAATACCAATGAAGGGCCAGCCTTCCTTGGCGAAGATGGGGTAGGGATAGTTCATCGGTTTTCAGGAATCAGGAATCAGGAATCAGGAGTCGGGGGAAGTCGTTGGCGCATGGTAGCAGGAGAACGTGCCGGCGGGAATGCGCGGAGTGCCGTCCTGGCGTCGAGCGTTCGGGGAATCGGGGCGGCTCAAACTGGCGGCGGGTGTTTGATACCAAGTTGCCGTCAAACCATCGTGATACGAAAAAATGACTGAAATCTTGACACGTCAAACTGGCGTATCAACGGCTTGAGTGCGACCCGGCATGACTTCCCTTTGCTTGACCAGCGCATAGATCGCCGGAATGACCGCCAGTGTCAGAAGGGTCGAGGAGACCATGCCGCCGACCATCGGCGCGGCGATGCGGCTCATCACCTCGGAGCCGGTGCCGGTGCTCCAGAGGATCGGCAGGAGGCCGGCCATGATGGCCACGACGGTCATCATTTTCGGGCGGACGCGCTCGACCGCGCCTTCCATGATGGCGGCGTAGAGGTCGGTGGCGGCGGGGACGCGCCCGGCGCGTTGGCATTCCGCCTTGGCCGCTTGCCAGGCCGAATCGAGGTAGATCAGCATGACCACGCCGGTTTCCGCCGCCACGCCGGCCAGCGCGATGAAGCCGACGGCGACGGCCACGCTCATGTGGTAGCCGAGCGCCCACATCAGCCAGATGCCGCCGACCAGCGCGAAGGGCACCGAGAGCATGACGATCAGCGTTTCGGTCAGGCGTCCAAAGTTCATGAACAGCAGAAGGAAGATCACCAGCAGGGTGATCGGCACGACGATCTTCATCTTCTCGATGGCATGTTCCATGTTTTCGAACTGGCCGCTCCAGGTGATGTAGTAGCCGGCCGGGAACTCGATCTTTTCCGCCACCGCCCGCCGCGCCCTGGCCACGTAGCCGCCGAGATCGCCGTCGCGGGTATCGACGTAGATGTAGGCCGCGAGCAGCCCGTTCTCGGTGCGGATGCCCGGCGTTCCCCTGGTGACTCGCACGCTGGCCAGTTGGCCGAGCGGGAGCATGCCGTTGTCCATCGTCGGCACCAGCACCTCGCGGGCGATCCGCTGCGGATCGGAACGCAGTTCGCGCGGGTAGCGCACCGTCACGCCGTAGCGTTCGCGGCCTTCGACCGTGGTGGTGACCATCTCGCCGCCGAGCGCGCTGGCGATCACGTCCTGCAATTCGCCGACCGAGAGGCCGTAGCGCGCCAGCTCGCCGCGGTCCGGCTCGATGTCGAGATAGAAGCCGCCGGTGAGGCGTTCGGCGAAGGCGCTGGCCGTGCCGGGCATGTCCTTGACCGCGGCCTCGATTTCCTTGGCCAGCCGCTCCAGTTGGTCGAGGTCGTTGCCGAAGACCTTGATCCCGATCGGCGTGCGGATGCCGGTGGACAGCATGTCGATGCGCGCCTTGATCGGCATCGTCCAGGCGTTGGCCACGCCGGGGAACTGCATGGCCTTGTCCAGCTCGGCGATCAGCGTGTCCATTGTCATGCCGGCGCGCCATTCGGACTCGGGCTTCAGGTTGATTACCGTTTCGAACATCTCCATCGGCGCCGGGTCGGTCGCCGTGTTGGCGCGCCCGGCCTTGCCGAAGACCGAGGCCACCTCGGGAAAGCTCTTGATGATCTTGTCCTGCGTCTGCAACAGTTCGGCGGCCTTGGTGATCGACATGCCGGGCAGCGAGGCGGGCATGTAGAGCAAGGTGCCTTCGTTGAGCGTGGGCATGAATTCGGAGCCGAGCCGCGAGGCCGGGTAGTAGGACGCGGCCAGCGCCAGCACGGCCAGCGCGATGCTCGATTTCTTCCAGCGCAGCACGCCGGCGATGATCGGGCGGTAGAGGCCGATCAGCAGGCGGTTGACCGGGTTCTTCGCTTCCGCCAGGACCTTGCCGCGAATGAAATAGAGCATCAGCACCGGCACCAGCGTCACCGAGAGGAAGGCCGCGCCGGCCATCGAGAAGGTCTTGGTCCAGGCGAGCGGCGAGAACATGCGCCCTTCCTGGCCTTCCAGGCTGAATACCGGGAGGAAGGAAACGGTGATGATGAGCAGCGAGAAAAAGAGCGCCGGGCCGACTTCCTTGCACGCCTCGATCATCGCCGCGGCGCGTTCGCTCCTGGAGTGCCCGTCGGGCAGGCGTTCGAGATGCTTGTGCGCGTTCTCGATCATCACGATCGCCGCGTCGATCATCGCGCCGATGGCAATGGCGATGCCGCCGAGACTCATCAGGTTGGAATTCATGCCGAGCAGGCGCATGGCGATGAAGGCCATCAGCACGCCGACCGGCAGCATCGCGATGGCCACCAGCGCGCTGCGCACATGCAGCAGGAAAACGACGCAGACCAGCGCGACGATCAGCGATTCCTCGATCAGCGTGCGTTTCAGGGTATCGATGGCGCGGAGGATAAGCTCGGAACGGTCGTAAACGGCTTCGATGCGCACCCCCTCCGGCAAGCCGGCCGACACTTCCGCGATTTTCTCCTTCAGGCCGCCGATGACTTCCAGCGCGTTCTCGCCGTAGCGGGCCATGGCGATGCCGGAGACGACCTCGCCCTCGCCATCGAGTTCGGTCAGGCCGCGCCGCTCGTCCGGGACGAGTTCGACGCGCGCGATGTCGCGGATCAGCACCGGCACGCCGCCGTCGCTCTTGACGACGAGGTTCTCGATATCGCCGATGCCGCGCAGGTAGCCCCGACCGCGCACCATGTATTCGGTCTCCGCCATTTCCACGGCGCGTCCGCCGACGTCGCGGTTCGAGTCGCGGATCGTCTGCGCCACTTTCATCAAGGGGATGCCGTAGGCGCGCAGCCGGGTCGGATCGACGGTGACCTGGTAAGTCCGCACGAAGCCGCCGATCGAGGCGACCTCGGAGACGCCGCGCGCCTTGGCGAGCTGGTAGCGCACGAACCAGTCCTGGATCGAGCGCAACTCGGCCAGGGTCTTGTCCCGCGCCAGCAGGACGTACTGGTAAACCCAGCCGACGCCGGTGGCGTCCGGGCCGATTTGCGGCGTCACGCCCCGCGGCATGCGCCCCGAGGCGAAATTGAGGTATTCGAGCACGCGCGAGCGCGCCCAGTAGATATCCGTGCCGTCCTCGAAAATGATGTAGACGAACGAAGCGCCGAAGAACGAAAACCCGCGCACGACCTTCGATTTCGGCACCGAAAGCATCGCCGTGGTCAGCGGATAAGTCACCTGATCCTCGACCACCTGCGGCGCCTGGCCGGGGTACTCGGTATAGACGATGACCTGCACGTCGGAAAGATCGGGCAGCGCGTCCAGCGGCGTGCGCAGCACGGCGAAAACGCCGCCCAGCGCGACCAGCAGCGTGACCACGAGCACCAGCGCCTTGTTCCTTCCCGACCATTCGATGAGCTGGGCAAGCATGTCAACGGTCTTCGCGCGAGGGGATGGCCGGAGCGGCGGGTGTTTCGTTCATGGGGAGACTCCACGTCGATGCGGGAACGGGAAGTGTGACCGCGGATGAGTGACGGGAAGCTGACGGGGAAATTACGGTTTTGTAATTTATGGAGACGGTCGCCATGACTTTCCCGATACGCGAGCCTCCGGCCCGCAATCGCGCCGGAAGAACGCGCAACGGGAAATTGTCGTGGCCGGAGCAATTTTTGACGCTTCCCCGGACGCGCCGCTACCTTAACCGCTTTCGCCTGATTTCCGGCGGCGTGGCGGCGTTGACACGGCGATTGCCGGTCGGAGCCAGGGAAACGTGCCGCAGGGGTTCAAAAAATTCCACGAGGGTCACGCCGAGCGCGTGGCAGATGTTCGCCAGGGTTTCGACGGATGGATTCGCCACACCCCGCTCGATCGCCGAAATGTAGGTTCTGTCCACGTGCGCGTCGAAGGCCAGGGTTTCTTGGGATTTGTCGGCCGCGTGGCGGCATTCCTTGACCCTTTTCCCCAGAGCGGCGCAGATGGGCGCCGGCC
Organism: Accumulibacter sp.; assembly: GCA_031276375.1. Classification (GTDB taxonomy): domain Bacteria; phylum Pseudomonadota; class Gammaproteobacteria; order Burkholderiales; family Rhodocyclaceae; genus Propionivibrio. The sequence goes on along the minus strand of JAISNE010000128.1, from coordinate 49 downwards.
CCGCGGCTCGCGGTATCGGAGATTTGGCAGTCATTACCGACAGAATGCC
>JAISNE010000083.1 GCA_031276375.1 Accumulibacter sp. | reverse complement strand
GAGTTGCCGCCGATCATCGCCAATATTCGTCCGGGCGATCCGGCCAAGCTGCAAATCTGGCGCAAGAGCGGAACGCGCGAGATCGAAGTCCGGATCGGCGGCGCCAGGGCGGAAACGATCGCGGGCGCCGACGATCGGGAAAGCGGATCGGGCAAGTTGGGCCTCGCCCTGCGGCCGCTGCGGCCCGACGAGAGCCGCCGGCTCGACATCCGCGGCGGCCTCCTGGTCGAGAACGCCTCGGGCGCGGCGGCGCGCGCCGGCATCCGTCCAGGCGACGTCGTGCTGTCGGTCAACGGCGAGCCGGTCGGCTCGACCGAGCAGTTGCTGGCGCTGTTGGCGAAAGCCTCGAAGCGGGTCGCCCTGCTGATCCAGCGCGGCGACGCGACACTGTTCGTTCCGGTCGATCTGGGATGATTGCGGGCCGATCGGCGTCTTCCGGCCACGAGCTGCCGCGTGGCCGGAAGGTTCGACGACATGCCGCAACGGAGACCGCCCGGCGTCCGGAAGCCTTCCTGCGCACGAACCCGCCGGGAGCGTTTACAGCAGGAAGCCGAATCCTCTGAGCAGCCGGGCCGTTTCAAAAAGCGGCAAGCCCATCACGCCGCTGTAGCTTCCGGACAGATGTTCGACGAACATGCCGGCCCGCCCCTGAATGCCGTAGGCGCCGGCCTTGTCCATCGGCTCGCCGCTGGCGACGTAGCGCTCGATGCTGGCGTCGTCGAGCGCGCCGAAGCTCACTTCGCTCATCGAAACGAGCGATTCGATGGTGTTCTCGAAAGCCACGGCGACGGCGGTCAGCACGCGATGCGTCCGGCCGGAGAGACGGCGCAGCGTCTCCCGCGCGTCTTCGGCTTCGGCCGGCTTGCCGATGATTTGGCCGTCGAGTTCGACGGTGGTATCGGCGGCCAGCACGACCCACGGCATCAACCGACGCAGTTCGACGACGCGCCAGCCGTGTTCCGCCTTGACGCGGGCGACCCGCTCGACATAATCGACCGGCGCTTCGCCGTTTAGCGCCGTTTCATCCGCATCGCGTCCGTCGCGCTGTGCCGCGCGGAAAAACAGAACGTCGTGGCGGATGCCCATTTGCACGAGCAATTCGCGCCGGCGCGGACTGCGCGACGCCAGGTAGATCCTCGGGTTGTGCGTATCGAACGACATGTCGGAAACAAACGCCAGTCTCGGCAAGCAGCCTGGGCCGCGCCGGTCGTTTACGGAGGCAAGCCAGGGCGCGGACGATGAAGTCGCGTTATTTTCCATCAATCAGCCGCAACGCGGCAATCCATTCGTGTTTTCAGAGGACGGAAGACCGAAGACAGAGGACAGTCAGTGACCGGCGCTTCGCGCCGCAATATGACTGTCTTCGGTCTTCTTATATATTTGCATCTCCTCAATCGAATTCGAGTCCGTCATCAAGGTGTTGAACCGACAGATCGGCGAGATCGACCACGACATCGACCAACATCTGAAGCAGCACTTTGCCGAACAGAAGAAACTCCTGGAAAGCATCAAGGGGGTCGGGACGCAAGCGACATGGCCGAAACTGGGCCCGCTCAATCGCCGGGAAATCGCCAAGCTGGCGGGCATCGCGCCCTTGAATCACGACAGCGGCAAGAAGCGCGGCAAGCGCTCCACCTAGGGCGGACGCGCCACGGTACATCGAGCGCTCTCCATGGCGACCCTGTCGGCGGTACGCTACAACAGCGTGCTCAAAGCTTTCTATCTGCACCTGCTCGACAAGAGCAAGGTCAAGAAGGTCGCCTGGTCGCCTGTATGCACAAGCTCCTTTCCATCCTGAACGCTATTTGCAAATCGGGACAGCCTTGGCGGGAAAACTTCTCTCACCCTTGACCGATATTTCTCCTGTTTGCAAAAAAAACTTGCTTTTGAACACAGTCGCTCCTCTGGAATCGGGCGTCCCGTCATGGCGACCACGTTCCACCTCGTCATTGCGAGGGCCGCAGGCCTGCGGTAATCCATCGGCGTTCATCTGCGCGATGCCCTTCCCGTTGGCGCGAGTGTTTGCCTTTTCCTCCCACGCTTGGGCGGCAAGGATGCCCCAGCAGGGGCAGGAGAGGGCGTGCTTTCCGGCGCGAAGCGCCGCAGGACTTTCCCTGGGCGCTTGCGTTGCGAAAAGGGAGGGGTGTGGATTGCCATGTCGCGCACTCCTCGTCATGACGGTTTCCTCCCTCATCATTGCTCGGGCCGCAGACCCGCGGCAATCCAGTTCCGACGGACGGCGCGAAGCGCCGCAATTCATCCATTGGAGCACACATGAACGAATACTCTCGCCAGAGCATGGCGTGGTGGCATAGTTGGGTCGGCTTGATCTGCGGCTGGCTGCTGTTCGCCATCTTCTTTACCGGTACAACCGCCGTATTCCGGGACGCGGGAGGGCACGTGGCAGTCACGCCTTCTGGACGCCGCCACCGGCGAGGCGCTGACTGCGCAGCCGCGTAAGAACGACACCATGAATTTGCTGTTCCGGTTTCACTTCGGAATGTGGGAAGGTGGTTGATGGGCGTGATGGCGATGCCGCGATCACGACACCCGACAAACACGGCGTTGCACACGATCAGCGCCTACGCCACGGCCAGCGGCTTGTGCCTCGCGCAGGAAGGCGTGCGTGGGAAGGGCAAGGAAATCGAGGGCATCGAGGCACTCCTGGAAACCCTGACGCTCAAGGGCGGCATCGTCACGATGGATGCGCCTGGATGCCAGACGGAGATCGCCCGGAAGATATAGTGATTCAACTCATGGAGCGGAAGGCAAATCGCTGCGTGGAGGATTATGTCCATTAACCCGCGTTTCATATTTGCCCAAGTTTTTTCGATAGGAT
>JAISNE010000073.1 GCA_031276375.1 Accumulibacter sp. | reverse complement strand
GAACCAGAAGGAGATTTCACGATGACACCGGCCCAGGCCCTGGCGATCTTCGCTCCCACCGGCGTGTTGCGCGCCTCGATCAACGTCGGCAACCCGGTGCTGGCCCGCCGCGATTCGCCATCCGGGGCGCCGCAGGGGGTTTCCATCGACATCGCCGCGGCCTTTGCCGAGCGTCTCGGCGCCGGGGTCGACTTCACCGTCTTCGATTCCGCGAGCCAGTCGGTCGACGCCGTGGCCAACGGGCGGGCCGACATCGGATTTTTCGCCATCGATCCCAAGCGCGGCGAGACCATCGCCTTCACCCACCCTTATGTACTGATCGAAGGCTGTTATCTGGTGCCCGAAGCCTCGCCGATCCACACCAACGACCAGGTCGACCGATCCGGGGTGCGCGTGGCCGTGGGCCAGGGCAGCGCCTACGATCTATTCCTGTCGCGCGAGCTGAAACAGGCGGAAATCGTGCGCGCGCCCAACCCTCCCTCGGTCATTCCGCTCTTCATCGAGCAGGGCCTGGAAGTCGCCGCCGGCGTCAGGCAGCAGCTCGAAGCGCAAATGCCGGACTATCCCGGCCTGCGCCTGCTGCCGGGACGCTTCATGGTGATCCGCCAGGCGATGGGGCTGGCGCGCCGGCGGGGTGATGACGCGCTGGCCTGTCTCACCGCCTTTGTCGAAGAAATCAAGTCGTCCGGACTCGTCGCGCGGCTGCTGGAACGGCATGGCATCCAGGGGGCATCGGTGGCGCCGCCCGCCTAGCGCGTCGGGACTTGCGGGTCCTGGAACACCGACGAGTATCGACGGCCTGTCGAACACGATCCGGTATGAGTCGGCCGCCGCCATGGGCAATCGTTTTCGGTCATTTTTCGGCATATCACGATGGTTTGACCGCAACTTGGCATGACGGGCGATTTTCGGCGGCCGCGCGCTGATTTCGGCGATTGCCGTGTTCTCCGGAGCGCGCGCCGAACGCCGTATAATCCGTCACCTTTCATTTGTGTTGGACCCTCGGAGTCATGAGTTACACCGCCGAATCCATTTCCGTGCTGAAGGGGCTGGAACCCGTGCGCCACCTCCCCGGCATGTATACGCGCACCGACCATCCGCTGCACATCGTCCAGGAAGCCATCGACAACGCCGCCGACGAGGCGCTCGGCGGTTACTGCAAGCGCATCGCGGTCACGCTGCATGGCGACGGCTCGGTCACGGTGCAGGACGACGGGCGCGGCGTGCCGGTGGAAATCCATCCGGTCGAGGGCGTGCCGACGGTCGAGGTGGTGTTTACCCAACTGCACGCCGGCGGCAAGTTCAACAAGAACGACGGCAGTTCCGCCTACCGTTTTTCGGGCGGTCTGCACGGCGTCGGCGTGTCGGTGACCAATGCCCTGTCCACGCGGCTGGAGGTCGAGGTGACGCGCGACGGCGGGCGCTATCGCATCGTCTTCGCCAGCGGCAAGGTGGTCGAGCCGCTGGCGCGCATCGGAGATGCCGGCAGGCGCGTCAGCGGCACCAGGGTGCGCATCTGGCCGGACGCGCAATTCTTCGACTCTCCGCGCCTGCCGCCCGCCGAACTCGAACGCCTGCTGCGCAGCAAGGCGGTGCTGCTGCCCGGCCTGGAAATCTCGCTGGCGGTCGAGGGCGGGGAAACGAAAACCTGGTGTTTTGCCAACGGCATGCAACAGTACCTCGCCGGGCAGATCGACGGCGAGTCCGCCGGGGCGATTTTCCGCGCCGAAAACTATGCCGCCGCCGGCGACGAGAATTTCCCGGCCGGTTCGGGCGCGGCGTGGGCGCTGTGCTGGAGCGCCGAGGGCAATCTGGCGCGCGAATCCTACGTCAACCTGATTCCGACGCCGGCCGGCGGCACGCACGAGACCGGGCTGCGCCAGGCCGCTTTCGACGCCGTGCGGAGTTTCGCCGAACACCGCGCGCTGCTGCCCAAGGGCGTCAAGCTCGCCGCCGAGGATGTCTTTTCGCGCCTTTCCTTCGTCCTCGCCGCGCGCGTGCTCGACCCTTCGTTCCAGGGGCAGATCAAGGAACGGCTGAATTCGCGCGATGCCGTCGCGCTGGTCTCGCGCATGCTGCGCGACCCGCTCGAATTGTGGCTCAACGAGCATCCCGGCGAAGCGAAGAAAATCGCCGAGCTGGCGATCAAGGCCGCGCAGGCCCGCTCGCGCGCCGGACAGAAGATCGAGAAAAGAAAGCAATCCGGTGTCGCCATCCTGCCCGGCAAGCTCTCGGACTGCCAGAGCGAGGAGCTCGCGCGCAACGAACTCTTCCTCGTCGAGGGCGATTCCGCCGGCGGCTCGGCCAAGTCCGGCCGCGACAAGGAGGTGCAGGCCATCCTCCCGCTGCGCGGCAAGGTGCTCAACACCTGGGAAATCGATCCCGGCAGCCTGTTCGCCAACCGCGAGATCCACGACATCGCCGTGGCGCTCGGCATCGACCCGCACCAGCCCGACGCGCCCGGCGCGGTGCTCGACAACCTGCGCTACGGCAAGGTGGTAATCATGACCGACGCCGACGTCGACGGCAGCCACATCCGGGTCTTGCTATGCACGCTGTTCTACCGGCACTTTCCGAAGCTGATCGAACACGGCCACCTGTACTTCGCGCAGCCGCCGCTCTATCGCCTCGACGTTCCCGCGCAGGGCAAGAAGCGTCCGCCGCGCAAGCTCTACGCGCTCGACGACGCCGAACGCGACGCCCTGCTCGACCGGCTGAGGATGGACGGCGTCAAGCCCGAATCGGTCGACATCTCGCGTTTCAAGGGCCTGGGCGAAATGAACCCGGAACAGCTCTGGGAAACCACCATGTCGCCCGACACCCGCCGCCTCGTGCGCGTGCGCCTGCCGCCGGAAAGCGAGGCGAAACCGGTGATGAACATGCTGATGGCCAGAAACGAATCCGCCGGCCGGCGCGCCTGGATGGAAGAAAACGGCGCGCTGATCGGCGCGGAGATTTGAGCCTGAAGACAGGCAACCACGCTGGACGCGGTGAAAATCGAAAACTTGTCGAGCATTGTGCTTTCGCCCGAGGAGGAAAGTCCGGTATGGAAATTCCATGCATATATCGATCCGGCTACCGGATGAAAAATGCGCCCTTGGTTGAAAATGATAGTAACGTATTGATTTGTTTTGTATTTTAGAGGACATCATTCGAGAGAATCAGCGAGGGAAACGATGGCGACCGATGTTTTTTCCGCGCCCGGCTCGACCGGATGATCGACCTTCGACACCCGTTGGCGGCGCTGGCGACGCGCCTGCCCTGGGCCAGGATCGGGCTGGCGTTCCCGCGATGGCCCTGTCCGCGAGGATTAAGCTCTGTTCTCGATCAAGCCATCCGTTTATACTCATCGACCTCATGGCGCGGCGCGTGGAACGGCTTTCCCGCAACCCCTTCTCCAGCAGTCGCCGCGCATTGAAAACAGCCCGATCCTCC
>JAISNE010000069.1 GCA_031276375.1 Accumulibacter sp. | reverse complement strand
AAGTTCTGGCTTGGCAAAATCATCGCAACAACAACGCAAAGGCAATCAATTGGCAATTTACTACGGATGATGCAAGGGTAAAACTAAAAAAACTTTATCCGGAATTTTAAAGGTTACATGGTACTAGGTTGTCGACCCGCTTGGACGAATCACGCATATCGCTCCGAAAACCGGTCAGACCCGGACGATCGTCCAGGCAATCGCCTACCGTCTCCACGGCGGCCTCAAAAGCTGGACGGACGGTGCGGGCGACACGCCCTGGCTCCTCTCCTACGACGATGCCAGACGCATTATCGGCCAGATCGACGAAACGAATCAATATGCCTACGATGCCCTGGGATGCGACAAACCCAATCCAGGTGATTGCGCCGTTGTGGAGCTTCAAGCCCTCGGCTTTGCGCAACTCATTCAACAGAGCATTGGCTTGGGCCTTGACCACGTTGATATCCGGGATGTCCGTGAGGTCGAGGACGGCTTTCTGAAACGACAAAGCGCCTTCCAGGTCTGTCTGGATTGCCGCGGGCCTGAAGGTCTTCGCAATGACGAGGCTTGGGCCGTCATGGACGAGAGTTGATAGCAAGTTGTGTTCAACAGGCCGTTGATACTCAAATCTTACGTGTCAAGATTTCGGTCATTTTTGGCGTACCACGATAGGTTGACTGTAACTTGGTATGAACCACCGGAATGCGCCAGGCTGGCCGGACTGGCGATGGCGGCGGGCGGGGTTTTCCAGTATCTCTCCAGCCTTTTCGCGCTTTCGGCTTCGCGTCCGGCATCGATAGCGCCGCCGCGCCATGCCCTGGCGGCGGCGTGGAGGGCGCGGTAGTACTGGTCGGGGTCGTAGGAAACCAGCACCAGGTCCACGCCCGCGTCCAGGGCGGCGGTGGCGGCCCGGCCCACGCCGTCGGCGTAGACCGCGCCCATGTTCAGGTCGTCGGTCATCAGGAGGCCCTGGTAATTCCAGCCTTCGCCTCCTTTTTTGCGCAGGATGTCCTGTACCAGCGCGCGGGAAAGCGACGCGGGCGCGCACGGGTCGATGTCGGGCAGGATGACGTGCGAGAGCATCATCGCCGCGCCGGTGCGGGCGGTGACTTCGCGGAAAGGCAGCCAGTCGGCGGCCCGCGCCGCCGGGTCGGGCGGCTGGCTGGCCTTGGCGAGGTGGGTGTCGCCGCGCACCCGCCGTAAGCCGGGAAAGTGCTTGACCGTGGGCTGGACGCCGCTGGCGGCGAGGCCCGCGCCGTAGGCCGAGGCTACCCGCGCCACGATCCACGGGTCGGCGGCGATGGCGCGGCGCTCGATCCGGGTATGCCGGTCGGGCCAGTCCCCTTTTTCGCCGGGCTTCAGGTCGACGACCGGCGACAGGTTCATGTTGATGCCCAGCGCCGCCAAGTCCCGTCCCTGGCGCTCGCCGTACGCGCGAGCGCGCGCTTCCAGGTTTTCCGCGCCGGCGGCGACCAGTGTGGCCAGTGGCGGCAGGGGTTCGATCAGCGGCGAGAGCAGCGAGACTTCGCCGCCTTCCTGGTCGGCCATGACGAACAGCGGCGGTAGTCCGGCGCGGCGGCGCGCTTCTTGCAGTTCGCCGATGCGGCGGCGCAGGCTTTGCGCGCTTTCGCCCTTGAGATTGCGCCGGGTGACGTAAATGCCGCCGATCAGGCCGCGTTCGGCCAGCGGCCTGACTTCCGCGAAGTCGCGGAAGCCGGTGACGAAATGCCGCCCCATGCGCTCCATTGCCGCGCCGCCTTGGCGCACCCGATATTGCTGCCAGCGGAATCCCCCTTCCTGTCCCGCGACCAGGGCCAGCAGCAGCAGACAGGCCGCCAGCCGCCAGCCCGCTTCCAGCCGGCCGCGCCGCGTCCCGGCGATGCGCCGGGCGCGCCAGGCGAGGCAGGCGCCGATGGCGGCGGCGCACAGCAGCGCGGACGTTTCCGCGCCGCGCCAGAAATAGAACAGGGGATGCTTGAAATAGCGCAGCGCGAAGAAGCCCAGCGCCGCCAGCGCGATCCAGGTCGAAACGAGCCTGGCCCAGTCCGCGAGCCGCCGGTGGCGCGACGGAGCGGACGGAACGAAACGGCGCAAGGTTAGCCGGAACGGCAGCGGGCGCGCCATCATTTTTCTCCGCCGTTTTCGGCGGACGCCCACGCTTGCCGTTCCCGGAATCGCTTCGTTTCCGGCGCGCGACGCGCGGCTTTTTCATCCCGCGCCAGTCCGTACCAATCGAGACCGCGCGTGCTCATCATGACCGCGGCGAGCACGGCGAACAGCAGCAGGCTGCCCATCAGCAGGGCCTTGTCCTCCAGTTGCAGGATGACGTAGAGCATCGCGTAAAGCCCGGCGAGGCCGCCGCCGAAGGCGGACGCCGGACGCCACGCGCCGAACACGCCGGCGAGGTAGCAGGCGATCAGGCCGATGCAGGCGGCGGCGGAGACGAGGTAGGCGGTCAGGAACGCCAGATGCTCGGAAAGCGCGACCAGCAGCAGGAAGAAAATGGCCAGCGCCAGTCCCACCAGGAAGTACTGGATGATGTGCATCGGGCGGCGGCGCAGGACTTCGCCGAGGAAAAACGCGGCGAAGGTGAGCACGATGAACAGGCTGCCGTATTTCACCGCCCGTTCGGATTGCAGGTAGATATTGACCGGGTCCATGAAATCGACGCTCAGGGTTTCCTCGCCGCGCAGCGCGTCTTCCAGATTGCGCGCCAGTTGGGAGATTTCCCATTGCGCGCTGAAGCCGTCGTGATCGATTTGCCGGACGCGCGGCAGGAAACGGCCGCCGAAACTCGGGTGTTGCCAATTCGACCGCAGTTGCACGGCGTTGTTTTCCGCGGTGGGCGCGATGCCGAAGAAGGAGGTGCCGGTGAGCTTGAGCGGGAAGGAAAAAGCGATGGTACGCGGCGCGCCGGAACTGATCGCGCCGAGGTCTATTTCCAGCCGGCTGCCGGGCAGGATCTTGTCGAAACGCTTGTCCTTCGGCGTGGCGAAATACATCGGCTTATCGTCGATCAGGACTTCCGGGGCGACGTCGATGCCGCGCAAATCGGAAACGCCGAGCAGCATGACCGCGTTGGTCTCGATGACCCGGCCGTCCCTGGCCGCGTCCAGTATCGTCTCCAGATTGGCGGGCAGGCTGAAAGCGCCCTGGACGTCGAGGTCGAGATGGAAGAGGCTCGTCCGGTAAATCCCTCGGGAGCGGTACTCCACGGCGGCATTGCCTTCGATCGCCAGCGTCCTGGCGGGCACGACGGCGACGTATTCGTTCGTCTGGGGCGGCGTGGTGACGGTGCGGTTCGTGCTCATGTCGAAGTAGCTCTTGGCGGACTTCTCCACCCGGTAGCGGATCGCCAGGACCGGCCCGCTCAGGGTTTGCGCTCCGGCGGCGGTCTGGGCGATTTCGTGGGTGACCTGCGTCTGATACCAGGCGCGCTGGGAAATCTGCCCCCGGATCATGGCCAGCGGAATCAACAGCAGCGCGGCCAGCGCCGCCACCGCGGCGAGTTTGCCGACAAAGGGCGAGCGCGCGGCGCTGCCCCGGAACGAACGCATTCCTTCGTTTGGCGTGGAATCTTGATTTTCCATGACATGTTCTCCTGGTTTCCTTGAATGACGTGGCGCGCCACGAACGCCGCCAGCATGACCGCCGCGCGTGAACGGAGCGGGAAGGGAAAACGGGCTTTGTGTGAAGCGAAGGTGAAGCGCCGCCCGGAGCGGGCATCGGGAAGCGGATCGCCGACGGGCGCCATGAGCGGTCATGGCGGCAAGCTCCCGCGCGAAGATGAAAGAGGCGGTTCAGAGGACAGAGGACAGAGGACAGTCAGTAACCGGCGCTACGCGCCGCAAATGTTACTGTCTTCCGTCCTCTGTCCTCAGTCCTCTGAACCGTGCGCCCCGCCCGCTTCGCGGGACTTGCTTTTTTGCGGACGTAATAAGGAACCGTGCCGGGAATCACTGAGCTTCGTGGCCCAGAACAGACCTGGAAGGCGCCTTGTCGTTTCAGGAAACCCG
>JAISNE010000368.1 GCA_031276375.1 Accumulibacter sp. | reverse complement strand
AAGGGAGAATCAGGCGAAGGAAACAGGCGGCGCGCGCTTGGGCGCGTGGCGCGAATCGGGCGCCGAGGGTTGGAAACCGGCGGCGGCCATCGGCAGGAAGACATTCGCCGCGGGTTCGGACGGCACAAGGAAAAAGACAACTACCGGCGGCAAGACATTGGCTGAAGAGACACAAAAGGGACAGTGCGGCTCCGCTGCCGGCACGTCGCGCGCGGGCCGCCCGCCGCCTTCCACGCCAATGCCGCCGCTCCCGCCGTGATGCGCATGGAAAACGGCGGCGCCATCGTGCCGTTGCCCGTGGCATTGAGCCAGCGCCAGCCGTTTCAACGCATGCGGATTGCCGACACTCATCGCCGCCAATTGCAGGCAAACCGCCAGCAGGACCAGCAGCGAAAGGCGGCGCGAATGGCGGCGGAAAGTGTGTAGACGGATGAGCATCGCCGGATCGCGGGAAGCGCCGGTCAAAAGACCGAAAACAGGGCCGAAGACGGAGTTTTCATGTGCTGCCCAAAGGATCGTTGAGGGGACGGATTATGCCCGCGAAGGAGGAGAATTTTCTGCCGTTGGGAAAAAAAGAATCGTTCTTGATTATGACGGATTATGTCCTTGAAGGGGAGAGAGGTTCCCGGTCTTCGATCTCCGGAAAGGCGAGGGGCGGAATTCTGATTCCGGGCACGATTCCTTATCATGTCCACAAAAAACAGGCTCCACGAAGCGGGCGAGACGCCCGCGCTCCCGGATTTTCGCGCGCGACAATGGAGCGCGGGCGTCCCGCCCGCAATATTGGCGTATGGCGATGGTTTGACCGCAACCTGGCATGAAACATTCAGCGCACGCTGATTTCCACCCGGTCATGGCGTCCGCTTTCATCCAGCGCGGTGATCGTATGGCGTCCCGGCTCGGCGAAAACGTGCGCCAGCGAACGGTTGGCCGGCGACCGGCCAATCTGGCGGCCATCGACCAGCCAGATCGTTTCTTCTCCTCCGCCGCGCGCCGCAAGGCGCAGCATCGGCGGCGCGCCGTTGCCCGCGCGGACGATCGTCTGTCCGTCGGCGATGCCGACGATCTTCAGCCCGGCCTCGGGCGCCATGGCCCGCGCGCAGGTTTCCGCCCAGGCCGGCGGCAAGGCCCGCCGCCGCGTTGCCGCGTCGAGCCACGGTTCCAGCAGCGCCGGCCAGCGAGCCATTTCCACGGCGCGCATGGCGCCCGGCGCGCAGGCTGCGCGCACGCGCAGGCCGCTTGTCGCGTCGCGGAAGTCGGTATAGCGCGCCGCGCCCGCGCGCAGGCGGTCGGCAAAGGTCGGCGGCGCGACGCCGTTGAGCAGCCACGCGCGGCGTTCCTGATGGCACAGCGCCGGCGGCAGAGCGTCGGCGCGCGTGCCGAGCGGCCAGCAGACGCGGGCCTGGGTGACGCTGGCGGGTGGCGCGCGGCGCGGCGAGTGGCCCTCGTCGATCGCCGCGAAAATGTCGATGAGCAGCGGCGCCGCGACGTTGGCGCCGAAAAATCCCGGATTCGGCGTGCCGTCGGGCCGCCCGACCCACACGCCGGCCGTATGGCGGTCGCTGACGCCAACCGCCCAGGCGTCGCGGAAACCGAAACTGGTGCCGGTCTTCCAGGCGATGCCCCGGCGCGCGCCGATGCCGCCATCGACCTGGCGTGCCGTCGGGCCGCCCGCTTCGAGCAGATCGCGCACGATGAACGCCGCTCCCTCGCTCAACATGCGCGCCTCCTCGAGCGGCGCGTCGGAGGTAAAGCGCGGCTTGCCGGCCAGGCCGGCGCGGGCCAGCGCCGTATAAGCGTTCACCAGTCCTTCGAGATTCACCGACACGCCGCCGAGAATGACCGACAAATTGGGCGCCGCGCCGCGCGGCAGGCTCAGCCTCAGCCCGCCCCGGCGCAGCAGCGCCACGAAACGTTCCGCGCCGAGCCGGTCGAGAACTTCCACGGCCGGCACGTTGAGCGATTTCCGCAGCGCCTCGCTGACGCTCACCGGGCCGGAAAAATCGGCCTGGAAGTTGCCCGGCTGGTAGCCGGAGAAGGATTGCGGCGCGTCGGACAACAGCGATTCCGAATGGATCAGCCCGTCGTCGAGCGCGAAGCCGTAGAGGAAGGGTTTGAGCGTCGACCCCGGCGAGCGCTTGCCTTGCACCATGTCGACGTGGGCAAAGCGCTGGTCGTCGGCAAAGTCCGCCGAGCCGGCATAAGCCATGACTTCCAGCGTCGCGTTGTCGACCACCAGCGCGGCCAGCGAGACGCGCGGCGGCACCACCGCGAGACGCGTGGCGAGCAATTGCTCGACCGCCGTCTGCATGTTGGCGTCGAGCGTCGTGTCGATGCGCTGCCGCCGCGGCAAGAGCCGCCGCGCGCGCTCGGCGAACAGCGGCGCCAGCAAGGGTTCGCGCACCGCTTGGGCGATCACCGGCTCCTGCCGCGCATCGGCGATCGCGGCCTGGCCCCAGGTCGTTTCCAGACGGGCCAGCACTTTCTCGCGCGCGGCCAGGGCGCGCTCGGGAAAACGATCCGGACGCAACAACGACGGCGCTTGCGGCAGCACCGCCAGCAACGCCGCCTCGGCGTGCGACAGCGAGCGCGACGGCTTGCCGAAGTAGGCCCGGCTGGCCGCTTCGACGCCTTCGAGCACCCCTCCCATCGGCGCGCGTGTCAGGTAAAGCTCAAGGATTTCGCGCTTCGACAGGCGCAGTTCGAGCTGCACGGCGCGCGCGATCTGGCGCAGCTTGCCCATCAGGGTGCGCGGCATCGGTTCGAGCAGGCGCGCCACCTGCATGGTCAACGTCGAGCCGCCCGAAACGATCCGTCCATGCCGCGCCCATTGCCAGGCCGCGCGCGCCAGGGCGAAGGGATTGACGCCGGGATGCCAGCGGAACCAGCGATCCTCGTAGGCCAGCACGGCTTCGACGTAACGCGGCGAAACTTCGTCCAGGCGCACCGGATGGCGCCAGATGTGCGCGCTGTCGGGAAAGGCGCGTAGCGGCGTGCCATCGCGCGCCAGCACGACTTGCGCGTGCGCCGCGGCGCCGGGCGACGGCGGCGGAAAAACCCGGTCGGCGAGCAGCAGCAAGGCCAGCAAGGCCGCCACCGTCAGGCGCGGCGCGGCCGTGTGATGGCGAAGGCGCAGGACCCGGCGGAAGAAAGAGAAAATCATCGTAAAACCCAACTCCGGTTTGAAACCAAGTTGCAGTCAAACCATCGTGATATGCCAAAAATGATCGAAATCTTGACACGTCAGACTTGATCCGCGACACCCAGCCGTCCCCGCGCCCGTCATTCCCGCGCGGGCGGGAATGACGGGGATTTTGACCGCCTCGTCTTAAAAAAAGCGAGGGTGGCGCATGAAAGCATGGCCTGATACCAGGTTACGCTCAATAGGCAGTCAATACTCCAGTCTGACGTGTCATGATTTCAGTCATTTTTAGCGTTTCACGATGGTTTGACTGCAACTTGGTATTAAACGTAATGGAAAGTAGTTTTATCTGGACAACTTCCAATATTTTGTGTCACGAGTTTTTTGGACTGTCCGGATTTGTGACGCATGAATTTCTTGCTTTTATGCTTGAAACGGGAAGCAACGAAAACCGGAACGATATTTGCCCGCAAGAAATAGTCTTTTTTGAAAAGTAAGGGCAAGTTACGCACATTCAAGCCTAA
>JAISNE010000017.1 GCA_031276375.1 Accumulibacter sp. | reverse complement strand
TCGAAGACACGGATTGGGTTTTGCATTCGACGCAGCTTCTGGCGGACTGGATATGGAAGAACTGGGAAAAACTGACTTCCGACGATCGGCGCCTCCTGCTGACGATCGGCGCCATCATCTTGCGCAACAATCCGCCCCCCGAAAAAAACCAGGAGACGGAGTAATGCGGATTCTCTGACCTGTCGCGGGGATTACTCAGCGGTCAATAATTTTAGGAAACACCGGAATCAAATCGTCATTGCTCGGGCGGCGCGACGTGGCGATCCAGAGGACAGAGGACAGATGACCGAAGACAGTAATATTTGCGGCGCGAAGCGCCGGTGACTGACTGTCCTCTGCCCTCCGTCTTCCGTCCTCTGGATTGCCACGGGCTGGCGGCCCTTGCAATGACGGGGGTTTTCAAGGTAGGGGGAGAATCCTGCTCCCCCATGGGCGCTGGAAGCGCCCGTCCAAACGAAGGGGAGCAGGATGCTCCCCCTACTTTGGGCCGCGCTCCGTAAAAAAGGGGTGTGGATTGCCGGGCCTGACGGCCCTCGCAATGACGAGGCGGGGCGTGGTCGCGCCCACTTGCGTGCTGCACGGTCACAGGGGCCACGTAGCGGCAGGCCCCCGTGCCTGCCCGCGCCCGCAACGAAACGCCGTTCCCAAACGCTCCATTACGACATCCGCGTATGCGATGGCCCTGAGAGGACAATCAATCACCGGCGCTTCGCGCCGCAAATCATGGCGGAACCTCTCTTCGCCAGATCAGCGCGGCAGCGAAGAACTCCCCATCAGAAACTCGTCCACCGCCCGCGCGCATTGCCGTCCTTCGCGGATTGCCCAGACCACCAGCGATTGCCCGCGGCGCACGTCGCCCGCGGCGAATACTCCGGCGGCGTTCGTCGCGTAGCAGCCGGGGCCGTCGGTTGCCGCGCGGGCGTTGCCGCGCGCGTCCTTTTCCACCCCGAAGGCTTCCAGCAGGCTGGCCGCGGGGCTGACGAATCCCAGGGCCAGGAAGACGAGATCGGCCGGATAGGTCCGCTCGCTGCCGGCGATTTCGCTCATCTTGCCGTCGTTCCATTCCAGGTCGACGGTGCGGATGGCCTTGAGGACGCCCTGCTCGCCGATGAATTCCCGGGTGGCGATGGAGAAGAGACGCTGCGTTTCGCCTTCCAGATGCGATGACGAGGTGCGCAGTTTGCGCGGCCAGCCGGGCCAGGTCAGCGCCTTGTTTTCCTGCTCCGGCGGACGCGGCAGCAATTCGAGCTGGGTCACCGACGCGGCGCGGTGGCGATAACTGGTGCCGACGCAGTCGGAGCCGGTGTCGCCGCCGCCGATGACCACCACGTGCCTGCCCCTGGCGTTGACCGGATTGGCCTTGCCGCCGCCGATCTGCCGGTTTTGCGGAATCAGGAATTCCAGCGCGGCGTGGATGCCTTTCAATTCCCGGCCGGGGATCGGCAGGTCGCGCGGTATTTCGGCGCC
Organism: Accumulibacter sp.; assembly: GCA_031276375.1. Classification (GTDB taxonomy): domain Bacteria; phylum Pseudomonadota; class Gammaproteobacteria; order Burkholderiales; family Rhodocyclaceae; genus Propionivibrio. The sequence continues at coordinate 5,501 of JAISNE010000017.1, read as the reverse complement.
CGCGGCCAGCACGACGGCGTCGAATTCCTGGCGGATCGTTTCGGCCGGCAGGTGCTCGACGGCGTCATTGGCGACACCGGGCGGGACGCTTTTGCTGCCGACGATCACCCTGGTGCGGAAAACGACGCCCTCCGCTTCCAGCTGCCTGATCCGGCGTTCGACCAGCGATTTGTCGAGCTTGAAATCGGGAATTCCGTAGCCCAGCAGACCGCCGGGGCGATCGTTCTTTTCGAAAACGGTCACTTCGTGCCCGGCGCGCGCGAGTTGCTGCGCGGCCGCCAGCCCGGCCGGGCCGGAACCGACGATGGCGATTTTCCTGCCGGTCTTGACCCTGGCCGGCCGCGGCACGATCCAGCCCATCTGCCAGCCCTTGTCGGCGATGGCGTGTTCGATCGATTTGATGCCCACCGCTTCGTCGTTGATGTTGAGCGTGCACGCTTCCTCGCAGATCGCGGGGCAGAGGCGGCCGGTGAAGTCGGGAAAATTGTTGGTCGAATGCAGCACCCGCAGCGCCTGTTCCCAGTGGCCGCGATAGACCAGGTCGTTCCAGTCCGGGACGATGTTGTTGACCGGGCAGGCGTTGTTGCAGAACGGGATGCCGCAATCCATGCAGCGCGATCCCTGCACGCGCGTCTGTTCGTCGTTGAGCGTGGCGACGAACTCGCGGTAGTGCTTGAGCCGGGCTTGCGCTGGCTCATGCGCTTCCGACAGACGCTGACGCTCCAAGAAACCAGTCGGCTTTCCCATTTTCAGACCACCTCCAGTTGCTGTTGCGCGGCCAGTTCGGTCAGCGCGCGGCGATACTCGTGCGGCATGACCTTGACGAAGCGGGCGCGGTAGCCCGGCCAGTCTTCCAGGATCCGGCGCGCCACCGCGCTGCCGGTGTACCGGGCGTGGCGTTCCACCAGGTCCTTGAGCAACACTTCGTCGGCCATGCCCAGATGACGGATTTTCACCCGCCCGTGTTCCTCCAGCTCGTCCCCCGCCGCGCTGTCCTTGCGCGCGGCGATCTCCTCTTCCACGGGTTCCAGCGCGACTTGCGCCAGATTGCAGCGGGAGGCGAACGTTCCTTCCTCGTCGAGCACGAAGGCCACGCCTCCCGACATCCCGGCGGCGAAATTGCGCCCGGTCATGCCCAGGACGACCGCCGTTCCGCCGGTCATGTACTCGCAGCCGTGATCGCCGACCCCTTCGACGACCACGGTCGCTCCGGAATTGCGCACGGCGAATCGCTCGCCGGCGACGCCGGAGAAAAAGGCCTCGCCTTCGACGGCGCCGTACAGGACGGTGTTGCCGACGATGATGTTCCTGTCCGACGCTCCGGGGAACGCCGGGTTGGGCCGCGCGACGATGCGCCCGCCGGACAATCCCTTGCCCACGTAGTCGTTGGCTTCGCCGACCAGATCCAGGGTGATTCCGCGCGCGAGAAAGGCGCCGAAACTCTGCCCGGCGGTTCCCTGGAAGGCGATGTGGATAGTGTCGTCGGGCAGACCGGCGTGCCCGTGTTTTTCGACGACGCGGCAGGACAGCATGGCGCCGACGGTACGGTTGACATTGCGGATCGGCAGCTCGATGCGCACCGCCTTGCCTTTTTCGAGCGCGGGCCGGGCCAGTTCGATCAACTGGTTGTCCAGCGCCGTGGATAGACCGTGGTCCTGCTTTTCGCAGTGGAAAACCGGCTCGCCGGATTCCGCCGCGGGCCTCTGGGAAATCCGGCTGTAATCGAGTCCGCGCGCCTTCCAGTGTTCGATTCCCTTCTTCATGTCGAGGAGATCGGCGCGTCCGATCAGATCGTCGAACCGGCGAATGCCGATTTGCGCCATCAGCTCGCGCAGTTCCTCGGCGACGAAAAAGAAAAAGTTGACCAGATACTCCGGCTGGCCGGTGAAGCGCCGGCGCAGTTCCGGGTCCTGCGTGGCGACGCCGACCGGACAGGTGTTCAGATGGCATTTGCGCATCATGACGCAGCCGCTGACCACCAGCGGCGCGGTGGCGAAGCCGAATTCGTCGGCGCCGAGCAGGGCGCCGATCAGCACGTCGCGCCCGGTCTTGATCTGGCCGTCGACCTGCACGCGCACGCGCCCGCGCAGGCGATTGAGCACCAGGGTCTGCTGCGCCTCGGCCAATCCGAGTTCCCACGGCGAACCGGCGTGCCTGATCGACGACAAGGGGCTTGCGCCGGTGCCGCCGTCGTGGCCGGAGATGACGAGGTGGTCGGCCTTGGCCTTGGTCACGCCGGCGGCGACCGTGCCGACGCCGACTTCGGAGACCAGCTTGACGCTGATCGTGGCGTTCGGATTGGCGTTCTTCAGATCGTGGATCAGTTGCGCCAGGTCCTCGATCGAGTAGATATCGTGGTGCGGCGGCGGCGAGATCAGCCCGATGCCCGGCACCGAATGGCGCAGGAAGCCGATGTACCCGGAAACCTTGTGTCCGGGCAACTGCCCGCCCTCGCCCGGCTTGGCGCCCTGGGCCATCTTGATCTGAATCTGCTCGGCATTGACCAGGTACTCGCTGGTCACGCCGAAGCGCCCGGAAGCCACCTGCTTGATCGCCGAACGCAGGCTGTCGCCTTTCTTGAGCGGGTAGTCGCGCTCGATATGCTCCTTGCCGACGATGTCCGACACCTTCTGCCCGGCCTTGACCGGCTTGAAGCGCGCCGGATCCTCGCCGCCCTCGCCGGTGTTCGAGCGCCCGCCGATGCGGTTCATGGCGATCGCCAGCGTGGTGTGCGCCTCGGTCGAGATGGAGCCGAGCGACATGGCGCCGGTGGCGAAGCGCTTGACGATCTCCCGCGCCGGTTCGACTTCGTCGAGCGGCACCGCCGGCCCCGCCGGCCTGATCTCGAACAGGCCGCGCAGCGTCATGTGCCGCCGCGACTGGTCGTTGATGATCCGCGCGTAGTCCCTGTAGCTTTCGTATTTGCCGGCGCGCGCCGAATGCTGGAGGAGGGCGATGGCGTCCGGCGTCCACATGTGTTCGTCGCCGCCGACGCGGAAAGCGTAATCGCCGCCGACGTCGAGCGCATCGCGCAGGATCTGTTCCTCGCCGAACGCCCGCCGGTGCAGGCGGATGGCTTCCTCCATCACTTCGAAGACGCCGATCCCCTCGACCCGCGACGAAGTCCCGGTGAAGTATTTGTCGACCATCTTCTTCTGTAGACCGATCGCTTCGAAAATCTGCGCGCCGGTGTAGGACATGTAGGTCGAGATGCCCATCTTGGACATGACCTTGAGCAGCCCTTTGCCGACGCCCTTGATAAAGTGCCTGACGGCCTTTTCCCGTTCTTTTTCATCCTGGCCGGCCATCTGTTCGATCGTTTCGAGCGCCAGGTACGGATGAACGGCCTCCGCGCCGTAGCCGGCGAGCAGGGCGAAGTGATGCGTTTCGCGCGCGGAGCCGGTTTCGACGACCAGGCCGACGCGGGTGCGCAAGCCCTGCGTGACGAGGTGCTGGTGCACCGCCGAGAGGGCGAGCAGGGCCGGAATGGCGACGTTGTCCCGGTCGAGCTTGCGGTCGGAAACGATGAGCAGCCCGCAGCCGCGCATCACCGCGTCTTCCGCCTCGGCGCAGAGCGAGGCCAGGCGCGCTTCGACGCCTTCCTTGCCCCATGAGAGCGGGTAGCAGAGGTCCAGTTCGGCGGAACGCACCTTGTCGTCGGTATAGGCCGAAATGTGGCGCAGCTTGGCCATCTCGGCGTAGGTCAGCACCGGCTGCGACACTTCCAGGCGGTACGGCGGGTTGATCTCGTTGATGTCCAGCAGGTTCGGCTTGGGGCCGATGAACGACACCAGCGACATGACCATCTGCTCGCGGATCGGGTCGATCGGCGGATTGGTCACCTGCGCGAACAATTGGCGGAAGTAGTTGTACAGCGGCTTGTTCCTGTGCGAGAGCACGGCCAGCGGCGAATCGTTGCCCATCGAGCCGACGGCTTCCTCGCCGCTCTTCGAGAGCGGTTCGAGGATGAACTTGATGTCTTCCTGGGTGTAGCCGAAAGCCTGCTGGCGGTCGAGCAGGCTGGCTTTGCACCTTGGCGCCACGTCGCCGGACGGCGCGTCGAGGTCGTCGAGCTTGATGTTGATGCGCGCCACCCAGTCCTGGTAGGGCTTTTTCCGCGACAGCGTTTCCTTGAGTTCAACGTCGTCGATGATGCGCCCCTGATCGATGTCGATCAGGAACATCTTGCCGGGCTGCAAGCGCCATTTCTTGACGATCTTCGCTTCGGGAATCGGCAGCACGCCGGCTTCCGAGGACATCACCACGTAGTCGTCGTCGGTCACCAGGTAGCGCGCCGGACGCAGGCCGTTGCGGTCGAGCGTGGCGCCGATCTGGCGTCCGTCGGTGAAAGCCATCGCCGCCGGGCCATCCCACGGTTCCATCATCGCCGCGTGGTATTCGTAGAACGCGCGCCGCTTCTCGTCCATCAGCGTGTGCGCCTCCCAGGCCTCGGGGATGAGCATGGTCATGGCGTGCGCCAGCGAATAGCCGCCCATCACCAGGAGCTCCAGCGCGTTGTCGAACGACGCGGTATCCGACTGGTTGGGGTACATCAGCGGCCAGATCTTGTCGAGGTCGGCCCCGAGCAGCGGCGACGACGTGCCTTTTTCGCGGGCGCGCATCCAGTTGTAGTTGCCGCGCAGGGTATTGATTTCCCCGTTGTGCGCGATCATCCGGAACGGATGCGCCAGCGGCCAGGTCGGGAAGGTGTTGGTCGAGAAACGCTGGTGCACCAGCGCCAGCGCCGAAATACAGCGCGCATCCTGCAGATCGGGGTAATACCGGCCGACCTGATCGGCCAGCAGCAAGCCCTTGTAAACGATGGTCCGCGCCGACATCGACGGCTGGTAGAACTCCTTGCTGTGCTCCAGCCCGAGCGCGCGGATGGCGTTGGCCGCGCGGCGGCGGATGACGTAGAGCTTGCGTTCGAGCGCGTCGGTGACCATGATGTCCGGCCCGCGGCCGATGAACACCTGCCGGATCACCGGCTCCAGCGCGCGCACCGCCGGGGACATGGGCATCGTCCGGTCGACCGGCACGTCGCGCCAGCCGAGGATGACCTGGCCCTCGGCGCTGGTGGCGCGCTCGATCGCCTCCTGGCAGGCCAGGCGCGAGGCCGATTCCTTCGGCAGGAAGACCATGCCGACGCCGTAATCGCCGGCGCGCGGCAGGGTCACGCCCTGCCGGGCCATTTCCTCGCGGAAGAAAAGATCGGGAATCTGGATCAGGATGCCCGCGCCATCTCCCATCAAGGGATCGGCGCCCACCGCGCCGCGATGATCGAGATTTTTCAGGATCAGCAAGCCCTGCTCGATGATCGAATGGCTTTTCCGGCCCTTGATGTGCACTACAAAGCCGACCCCGCAGGCGTCGTGCTCGCTGGCCGGGTCGTAAAGTCCCCGCCGTTCGGGTACCGCCGAATTCATCACGCTCGAATCCTCATGGAAACCAAAAGAAAGCCCCTCCCTCGAACATCAAAAAAGCCGGCGTCAGCCAGCTTT
>JAISNE010000012.1 GCA_031276375.1 Accumulibacter sp. | reverse complement strand
CCGTTCAACGCAATGCCCCACGCTGGATCAAGGCCCTTTCCAAATTCGGCTTCCTGACTCCAGCCAACGCTTAGATTCGCTTCCTCCCTGATTATGACTTCATTGTCAGAGACTCTTTCGCCTTCAGCTACGTTTCTTTCACGCTACTATGCGTGCTTCGAATTTATCTTGTGGCGATTCAGTATCAAGCCAAAAACGACACCAGACAGGAAAAGCGCAAATGAAAGATAAGATTGAACGTAATAGGAAATTCCTTGCTCGTCATACAGGGCAGGATAGATGTCTACGGAATGGATTTCCATGAAGAAACCGATAAACCAGAAGAATGGAAAGGCCGCAACGAGAGGAACAAGCCATCTGCGGAAACAGGAAGCCATGCAGCAGACAATCGCCACCGTTGCACCCAACCCCCATACGCAAAATAATGTCGGCTCCTTGTCGCTGACCTCTGCCATGACGGTGCTTGGAATTGCCAACCACATCGATGCAGGGATTATTTTGTTGAATAGAGCACGGTAAGCGGAATATAGCATTTGGGTAATCCTTTGAGTTCCGTCGTGAGTTTCTCGACAAATTTGTCGATGTTCGTAGAGAGATCAATACAACCAGCACTTCCAGGAGTAGAACCACCGTGAATAAAAAATCCACCTCTTCCATATGTTTCGGTACTCGGGTAGGGATGGATCGTGAGGCGAAAATTCCCCCATGCGGCTCGGCTTCCCATTTTGTACCATTTGTTTTCCCACATTTGCGATGGTTGAACCTAATATTTACCCGCCGGTATTGGACCATTATTTGGTATTTTTTGACGATCAACAGAGTAGTCAAATTTTCCATTGTTGGCTGGCCTCCCCGAAACTGCGGGGAACATGACAAAAGGTTTCGTCCCTATTATTTGCAAATCATATCCATTGAATACAAGCGACAACTTGGAACTCCCGCAGCTAGGCACTTTTGGGAAGCTACGCTCTTCACTATACTTGTCTGACATCAAAAATCTCCTTTACGTTTGTTTTAGTCTTATGATAGTAGTTACCTATTTTTCCATTGTCAATCACCTAATTGTCGCATGTTAAGAGCTTTTGATCTGTCCGCATCTGTAGCCCGCATAGGCTGGGGTGAGCTTGCGAACCCCAGCGCAAGGCAGGTGAGCTATTTGATGTCGGGGGTTCGCTTTGCCCCCGATCTATGCGCTGGCCGTCCATGAAGGCGCCATCAAGGCCGCTGTGCAGACAGCACGAACCACGTGAATTTCCTCAAGGCCCCGTATCGATCGAATCCGGGCCGGGAATTGCGCATCATCGCGGACAATCTCAGTGCCCACAAACACCATGAGGTCCAAGAATGGGTCAAAAAGCGTCGCCGTCTGTCCCTTCACTTCACCCCGACCTACGCTTCCTGGCTCGAACAGATCGAGATTTGGTTCAACATCTTCACGAAAAATGTCATCAAGGGAGGAATATGGCCTTCAAAACAAGCCCTGGTGAAACAAATCATGCAATACATCCGCAGTTACAATCAGTCCTCCGCCCCTGATGTTTCCCTTCGAATTTTCATGCACCCCTCGCTTTTTTCAAGACGAGGCGGTCAAAATACCCGTCATTCCCGCGCAGGCTTAGAATCCAGAAAAGGCGTGGAATACTGGATTCCCGCCTACGCGGGAATGACGGGATGGGAAACGCTTCGAGTCATCCGATAATCCTTCCAAAGATTGTGTCAAATTCAAGGTGACTGCCTGCTAGGCGATCCGGCTGATCACGTCATAGACCGGCCCCAGCACGGAGAGCATGATCCAGCCGAGCAGGGCGCCGAGCAGCAGGGTCAGCAGCGGTTCGATGAGCTGCTGCACTTTCTCGACCGATTCCCGCACGTCGCGGTTGTAGAAGTAACAGACGTTGGCCAGCGCCTCGTCCAGCGCGCCGGTGCTTTCCCCCACGCGCAGCATGCGGATCACCAGCGGCGGAAAGAAGCCGGTGCGCTGGAAGGCGGAAGTGACGTTCTGGCCTTCGCCGATCGATTGTTCGACGTTTTCCAGCCCGCGCCGCACGGCCAGGTTGCCGACGACGTTCTGCGTGGCGCGCACCGCGTCGAGGATCGGAATGCCCGATGAATAGAGCAGCGCGAAGGTGTTGGCGAAGCGCGAAAGAATGATCTTGCGCAGGATCTCGCCGACGAACGGGAGCTTCAGCTTGATCGCGTCGAAACGCAGGCGCGCCAGCGGATTGACGTCGAGCAGGATCTTCAGCCCGGCGGCCAGCATGAGCGGCGCCGCCAGCGCCACGTGCCAATACCCGGCCAGCAGGTCGGACACGAAAAACAGCGCCTGGGTTTGCAGCGGCAGCGTTTCGCCCATGTTCTTCACGAACTGCCGAAGCTGCGGCACCATGTAGATCATCAGGAAGAAGGTGGCGGCGATCACGATGACGCCGACGAAGGCCGGGTACATGGCCAGCTTCCTGGTCTGCGAGGCCAGCTCGTCCTCCCACTTGAGCGACTCGGTCAGGTTGCGCAATACCTCGGGCAGGCGGTTGCTCGTCTCGCCGGCGCGGATCAGATTGACGAAGACCTTGCCGAAGACGCGCGGATGCGCCTCCATCGCCTGCGACAATGTTTGCCCGCCGCCGATGCCTTCGACCAGGCTGGCGACGATTTCGCGGAAACGCGGGTTTTCGAGACTGTCGCGCAGGTCGGTGAGTCCGTCGAGAATCGGCACGACCCGCACCAGTTGTTCCAGGTGGAAGCAAAAATGGATCAGTTCGCGCCGCGGGATGCTCCTCGATCCCGGTGCCTGGCGGGCGCTCACCGGCGCGCCGTCGATCAGGTCGAGCTCCATGCGCCGCAGGCGCATTTCGAGATCGGCCAGGGTCAGCGCGTCGATGCGCCCGGCCACGGCGCGCCCGTCGGAATCGATCGCCCGGTAGTTGAACAGCGGCATGGCTACATCCTGTCGGTCAAGTCGACCACGCGCGCCAGTTCCTCGAGCGAGGTCGAGCCGTCGAGAACGCGGCGCAGGCCGTCGTCGGCCAGCGAGTCGAAGCCGCTCCCGACCGCCGCGCGGTGGATTTCGCGCGCCGTGCCGCGGCGGGCCACCAGATCGTCCAGATCGCCGGTCATGCGCAGGATTTCCATGATCGCCAGGCGTCCGCGATAGCCCTGGAAGTCGCAGCGTTCGCAGCCGCCGGGCCGGAACAGCACCGGCGACGGCGCCTCGGCGAGGCCGCCGAGCAGCCGCGCTTCGTAATCCTCGGCCTGGTACGGCGTCTTGCAGTGCGGGCACAGGCGGCGCACCAGGCGCTGGGCGACCACGCCGATGACGTTGCCGGCCATGATGTCCGGCAGCACGCCGATGTCGAGCAGGCGCGGCACCGCGCCGATGGCCGAGTTGGTGTGCAGCGTCGAATAGACCTGGTGCCCGGTCATCGCCGCGCGGAAGGCCATTTGCGCCGTTTCCGCGTCGCGGATTTCGCCGACCAGGATGACATCCGGGTCCTGGCGCATCATCGAGCGGATGCCGTTGGCGAAATCGAGCTTGACCGATTCGGCCACCGAGGTCTGCCGCACCAGCGCCATCGGATATTCGACCGGGTCTTCGAGGGTCATGATGTTGCGCCCCTCGGAATTGATGTGGTTGAGGATCGAGTAAAGCGTCGTCGTCTTGCCGCTGCCGGTCGGGCCGGTGAGCAGGATGATCCCTTCCGGGCGGGCGATCATCAACTGCAGCAGGTTCAATTGCCGCTCGGTCAGCCCCAGCCCTTCCAGCGGCACCAGGCCCTTGTGCCGGTCGAGGATGCGCAGCACGATGTTTTCGCCGTGCAGGGTCGGTTGCGCGGACACCCGGAAATCGATCTGCCGGCCGCGGATGTTGAGCGTGATGCGCCCGTCCTGCGGCGCGCGGGTTTCGGCGATGTTCATCCGGCTCATGACCTTGACGCGCACCGCCATCGCCGGCCAGTAGGACTGGTGCAGCGAACGGACCTGGCGCAGCATGCCGTCGATGCGGTAGCGGATGCGCAGGAAGCCGCTTTCCGGCTCGAAATGGATGTCGGACGCCTCGCGCTTGACCGCGTCGGTGAGGATCGAGTCGATCAGGCGGACGATGGGCTGGCTGTACTCGTTGGAAGTCGATTGCAACTCGCGGAAGTCGATTTCGCCGGTCTCGATTTCGTGCAGGATGCCGTCGATCGACAGCTCGTAGCCGTAGACCTGGTCGATGGCCCGGTCGATCTCGGTCTCGCCGGCGAGCAGCGTGTCGATCTCGCTGACGTTGCGGGCCAGGGCGCGGATGCGGTCGAAGGCGACGATGTCGTTGATGTCCGCGGTGGCGACGGTCAGGCGCTGGTATTCCTCGTCGTAGTCGAGCGGCAGCAGGTGGTGGCGCTTGGCCAGTTCGCGGGGCACCAGCGCCAGCACCGCCGGATCGATGATCGCGTTGGCCAGATCGATGCTCTGTTTGCCGAGACTTTCCGACAGCGCGTCGCGCAGCGTCGCCTCGGTGACGAAACCGAGTGCGACCAGGAGCTTGCCGATGGGCAAGTCCGATTTCAACTGTTCGAGCAGGGCGATGCGCAACTGGTCCTCGCTGAGGATGCCCCTGGCGATCAGCACCTGTCCGAGTTGTCGTGGCTGGAAAGCGTTCATCCGGGAATGGCGGTCGGCACGCGGTTGGGCAAGGATGGGATCACGGTTGCAGTTCGGACAGCCGGGCATTGACCGCGGCCCGGTCGAAAGCCGCCGTCCGGCCAGCGCCGGCGGCGAGCGCCATCCGGTAATACTGGGCGGCCAGCCGCCGCTGGCGCAGATGATCCAGGCTGACCGCGAGATTGAAAATGATGTCCGGCTCGTCGGGCGCACCGGCGTAAGCCTGGAAATACGCCTGCTGGGCTTCGCTCCAGCGAAGCTGGCGGGCGTACAGATTGCCCAGCGCGAAAAGCAGCGGCGGCGAGCCGGGCTGGCGGGCGAGCGCGCGTTCGAGCAGATTCTCGGCGTCGCGCTCGTCGGCCTGCTTTCCGGTGCCGAGCACGCCGGCCCTGGCGGTGGCGTCGGTGGGGTCCGCCTCGAGCGCGCGCAGATAGTAGCCGCGCGCTTCGTCGGCCCGCCCCCGCCGCGCGGCGAGGGTGGCCAGCCCGAGCAGGGCGTCGGTGTTCTTTCCGTCGGCGCGCAGCACTTCCTGGTAAGCGCGCCGCGCATCCTCGTCGCGGCCCGACTGCAATGCCTCGTAAGCGCGTTCGAGCGCGAGATTCGCCCGCGCCGGGGCGCGGATCAGGCGCGGCGTTTCGCCGCCCGG
>JAISNE010000450.1 GCA_031276375.1 Accumulibacter sp. | reverse complement strand
GCCATGTGGTGCGGACGGTGAGAACGATCCTGGACATCGTCGCGTTTTTCCCACTTGCGGATAGTGGCGCGGCTGACGTTGTAGCGCCGGGCCTTTTCCCGCTGGGAAAGAGGAGAACTGCGGAGTTCCGCGCGGATTTGCGGGGCGGTGCGGGCCATGGGATGGATTTTCATGAGGAGGCCTCCTGTGTTTGCTGCGGTGAGGGAGACGGGCCGCTTTTCGGGCGGGGAAGCGGGGTCGCTACGCTCCTCCCGCGACCCCGCCCGGAAAGTCCGAACATGTGCGGGAATGATAAAAGAATATCCTGCGCCCGGAACAACGGCCAGCTACGTCGGGGAATATGATCACATGAAACGCGACAGTTAACGAATTATCGGTGGCAACTTGGTATCAGATTATAATTGGCTTCTGACGGTCAATTTGCTGGGACCGGGAAAAGACGGCGCTGGATCAATCCAGTCCTCCAACAATATATGATTAGACTTCGGCCCGCGTGGATCGCCAAACGAAACGAAAGAAATCAAGCCCGTGCTTTCACAGTGCGTCCCCTCTGATCAACTCGAGGTCGAACTTCATTTCGTCCGCGGTGGCGCCGTGCAATTTGCTGTCGGCGATAGCTGATACCACGCCCGCGGACACCCAGACGCCACAGGGCGCGCGAAGCGAAAGGGGGCGGGGAAAGGGGTTGGAGTCAAGGGTTGGAGTCATTCGACTTGTCGAATCGAAAGACGAATGACTCCATTCCCTGTTGCTTTTATCCCGGCTGAACCTGCATTCCGGTCGGGAACGTCCTTCTTTCGGGATGGACGGCCTTCCCTCCGAAGGCCCCTCGCGGGAACGGCGCGGCCGGCGCCGCTCCCAAAAAAATCAGCGGCCGGCGCTTTCCGGATTCATGCGGTATTCGGCGGAGCGCGCGTGCGCGGGCAAACCCTCGCCCGTGGCGAGGATCGAGGCGATCCGCCCGAGCGTTGCGGCTCCCTGCCGGGAAACGCGGATCAGGCTGCTGCGCTTCTGGAAATCGTAAACGCCCAGCGGCGAGGAAAAGCGCGCGCTGCCGGAGGTCGGCAGGACGTGGTTCGGCCCCGCGCAGTAGTCGCCGAGCGATTCCGAGGCGTAGGGGCCGATGAAAATGGCGCCGGCATGACGGATGCGGTCCACCCAGCGTTCGGCGTCGGCGAGCGACAGTTCCAGATGCTCGGGAGCGATGCGGTTGGCGATCTCGCAAGCTTCGTCGAGATCGCGCACGGCGATCAGCGCGCCGCGGTTCTCCAGCGCGGCGCGGATGATTTCCCGGCGCGGCATCGCCGGCAGCAGCCTGTCGAGCGAGGCGGCGACGCGCTCGACGTGGGCGGCGTCGGGACAGAGCAGGATCGCCTGCGCCAGTTCGTCGTGCTCGGCCTGCGAAAAGAGGTCCATGGCCACCCAGTCGGGATCGGCGGCGCCATCGCAAATGACCAGGATTTCGGAAGGGCCGGCGATCATGTCGATGCCGACGACGCCGAAAACGCGGCGCTTGGCGGCGGCGACGTAGGCGTTGCCGGGGCCGACGATCTTGTCGACCCTGGGCAGCGTCCGCGTGCCGTAGGCCAGGCCGCCGATGGCCTGGGCACCGCCGATGCAGAAGACGCGGTCGACGCCGGCGATCGCCGCCGCCGCGAGCACCAGCGAATTCTTCTCGCCGTCCGGCGTCGGCACGGTCATGACCAGTTCGCCGACACCGGCGACCTTGGCCGGAATCGCGTTCATCAGCACCGACGAGGGATACGCGGCCTTGCCGCCGGGGACGTACAGGCCGACCCGGTCGAGCGGCGTCACTTTCTGCCCGAGCAGGGTGCCGGCCAGCGCGCCCTCGGTTTCCTCGTAATGCCAGCTTGCCAGCGTCTGCCGCCGGTGGTAGGCCTCGATGCGCTGCGCGGCCGCTTCGAGCGCCGTCCGCTGGGTTTCGGCGAGGGCCTCCAGCGCGCCTTCGAGCGCGGCGCGCGAAAGTTCGAGTTCGGCCAGCGAGCGCGCCGCCACGCGGTCGAAGCGGCGAGTGTAGTCGAGCACGGCCGGATCGCCGCGTTCCCTGACATCGGCCAGGATGGCCGCGACGGCCTGGTCGACCGCGGCATCCTGCGCCCGGTCGAAAGCGCGCAAGGCGTCGAGTTCTCGCGCGAAGTCCGCGTCGCGGCTGGACAGGCGCTTGATGGCGATCATTGCCCGACCGCCCCGGCAATGGCCTCCATGATCGGCGCGAGCTTTTCGCGCTTCAGTTTCAGCGCCGCCTGGTTGACGATCAGCCGCGCCGAGATGTCGACAATGTGTTCGACCGCCGCGAGCCTGTTGGCCTTCAAGGTCCCGCCCGTCGATACGAGGTCGACGATGGCGTCGGCCAGCCCGGCCAGCGGCGCGAGTTCCATCGATCCATAGAGCTTGATCAGGTCGACATGGACGCCCTTGGCGGCGAAGTGCTCGCGCGCGATGTTGATGTACTTGGTCGCCACCCTGAGCCGCGCGCCCTGGCGCACGGCATGCGCGTAGTCGAAACCGTCCGGGACGGCAACCATCATCCGGCAGCGGGCGATTTTCAGGTCGAGCGGCTGGTAGAGTCCGTCGCTGCCGTTTTCGATCAACACATCCTTGCCCGCCACGCCGATGTCCGCCGCCCCGTACTGCACGTAAGTCGGCGCGTCGGTGGCGCGCACGATGACCACGCGCGCGTCATCGCGGTTGGTCGGAATGATCAGCTTGCGCGAGGTTTCGGGATTCTCCAGCGGCCGAATGCCCGCGGCCGCCAGCAACGGCAAGGTCTCTTCAAAGATTCTGCCCTTCGACAGGGCGATGGTGATGCCATCCACGGCGCGCTTCCCGGACAAAAGAAAGCATTCTACCGTATGCCGGGACCGCGCTCGCCGGGGCGCGGAGAGATTCCAGGGCAATCGCATAAGCGGATGTCGTAATGGAGCGTTTGGGAAGGGCGTTTCGTTGCGGGCGCGGGCAGGCACGGAGGCCTCGCCCCCACGCGGTCTTTCGCAAAAGCGGCCCCCCGTGTGCGCCCAGCGTCACTATCCCGCACCTGTCGCGTTTTCCTTCGGAGTCGTCAAAAAAGCCAAGAAAAACAAGCGGCGCTTCGCGCCGGAGGGTGCGCACCCTCTCTCGCCCCTGCCGGGGCACTCTCCCCCGCCGGGCGGGGGAGAGCAGGCAAGCGCCGAGGCTCGTTTTGGGCGGCGGCGCGTTCGTTACCCTCACCCCATCGGAGCACGGCGGTTCCCTTACTTTTCCCCCTCGCCCCCTTTGGGGGAGAGGGTGGCGCGAAGCGCCGGGAGAGGGGGTTGCTCCTTGCGGAGCAAAGCGACGGTAGCTTTTACTGATCCCTGATCCCTGAAACCTGATCCCTGAAACCTGAAACCTGAATGCGATTTCCTGACATGACGGGCATACGGATTATATATAATGGAATTGTATGTCTCTGAACAAATGTCTCCCATCTCTCCGATTTGAACAGGAACAACTATGCGTGTAGGCGTGGGATACAGCGATCTTCCCGACAGCGCGTCCGCCGGAGCGCAGGCGGTGCGGGCGGCCATGAAGATGTCCGGACGGCGGGACGCCTGCGACATCGTGCTGCTTTTTTGCACGGCCCGGCACGACGTGGACACGCTGCGCGCCGCCGCCGCGTCCGAGGCCGGGGATGCGGCGCTCATTTACGGCGGCGGGGCCGTGGGGATCATCACCAACGAAACTTTCGGATACGCCGGAGACCAGGTTGGCGCGGCGTGCATCTGGCTCGACGGCGCCGATTGCCAGGTGCTGATCGACGGCGGACTGCGGGAAAGCGAGGAGGAGTCCGGCATCCGCCTGGGGCGGCGGCTCGCGGCGCTCGGGACGAAGCCGGATTCCCCGGTGATGCTGTTTTACGACGCCGTTGACCGGAGCGAAGGCGGAATACGTATGCTGATGGCCACCTGGCTGCTCGCGGGCATTGAAAAAGGCCTGGGCTTCCTGCCCGACCTGAACGGCGCGGGGCTGTTGGGCGATCATGTGTGCACGCCGACCCGGCAGTTCGTTGGCCGCTCGATCGGCGAATACTGCGCGATGGCGCTGGCCTTTTCCGACGACATACGCATAGACAGCGCGATCATGCACGGCTGCCGCCCGGCATCGCCGTACTACACCGTGACCCGGGCCGACGGCCCGGTCATCCTGGAAATCAACGGAAAATCCGCCATCGAATTCATGGACGGCATTCTCGGCCCGGCCATCAAGCCGGAACAATACCCGTTCTTTCTGATCCTCGGGATCAATCACGGCGAGCGTTGGGGCGAATACAACGAAGACGATTACGCGAGCCGCCTCTGCCTTGGCCTGGACCGCGAGCGCGGCGGGATCGTGATGTTCGAGCCGGACATGGAAGAAGGAACCGAATTCCAGCTCATGTACCGCTCGCTCGACCTCGACTACATGCCGCCCAAGATCGAGGCGCTGTTCGACCGGCTGGACGGGCGCGAGCCGGTATTCGCCATGTACATCGACTGCGCCGGACGCTGCGCCGGCTATGGCGGCGTGGATATCGAAGACGCCTATGTGGTGCGCGGAATCGTCGGCTCGCGCGTCCCGCTCCTGGGGCTTTACTCCGGCGTTGAAATCGCCTCGATCGGCGGACGTCCCAGGGGACTCGACTGGACCGGCGTATTCTGCCTTTTTTCGCAAGGCGGGAGCGGTGGCCGGAGCGCCGGGAAACGTCCCGCCGCCAAGCCCTGGCGCCGGAAGAAACGCGCGCGGGAGAGCGTGCCCGTGGCCGCCGCGCTGAAGCTCGGCGAGCAAAACGCCGCCAAGGTGCTGGCGCTCGACGCGCAGTCGATCGCCATCCGCCACGAGCTGGAACAAAAGCGGCGCGGCTTCATCCTGCTGGCGGAGCTATCCGTATCGCTGCGCCAGACATCCGAGTACGAAGGCATGCTGGAGACGGTCGCGCGGCGCGTCAACGGCGCGTTGAACATGCAGAAAACGGCCGTCCTGGTGCCCGCCTCCGAAGACCGGTTCATCCCGGTGGTTCTACAGGGCTATTCCGAAGATGAAAAATCGCGGCTTGACGGGCAAAGCCTGGCCGTCGCCCCAGGCCTCCTCAATGCGCGGACCCCCGTGCTGGTGACCGCGGCCGACGGAGAAGAACGGCTGGCCAACCTGCGGCGGATGCTCGGACTGCCGTATTTCGTTTCCGTGCCGATCGTCGTGAAAGACGAGCTGGCCATCATCCTGATTACCGGACGGATGGTCGAGCAAGCCCCGTTCCTGTCGCGCCTTGGCCGCGGCGACGTCGAAACGGTGCAGGCGGTCGGCATGCTGCTGGCGTCGCTACTGGTATACCAGCAGCTCGACGACGCCAACAAAAAGGCCCGCACCGACGTCCTGACGGGTTTGTACAACCGCGGCCTG